>NHEN01000110.1 GCA_002172625.1 Verrucomicrobiaceae bacterium TMED86
CTCCTTTTCTGTTGTTCGGAGAGTGCCGGACGTGGGACGGGGAGTTTTTTGCAAATCTCCCCGGGATTGTAGCGTTTTTTAGGCAAGCAGGTTTTCCTTGTGATGGGGAAGCCCGAAGTAGCTCTTGGCATTGTGGTAGCAAATGTTGCCGACCATGTCGCTGAGAAGCTTTTCGTCGTTGGGGAGTTTTCCGTCTTCGACGTCCTGACCGATGATGTTGCAGAGCAGGCGTCTGAAGTATTCGTGACGGGGGAAGGATAAAAAGGAACGCGAGTCGGTGAGCATTCCCACGAAGTGCGCGAGCAGTCCGATGGATGAGAGGGTGTTGATTTGGTCTTCCATGCCTTGCAGGGTGTCGTTGTACCACCACCCGGAGCCAAATTGAACTTTCCCACGATGGGGAGATTCCTGGAACGAACCACAAGCGCAGGCAAGGACGGCGTTATCTCTTGGGTTCAGGTTGTAGAGGATGGTTTTGGGGAGTTTGTTGAGTTCGCTGAGCGAGTCGAGAAAACTCAGGACCGGTTCGCCCTGAGGCCAGTCGCCGATGGTGTCGAATCCGCTGTCCGGTCCGAGTTGGTTGAATAAGCGGGTATTGGGATTCCGTCTGGGGCCGAGGTGGAGCTGCATTGTCCAATCCGCTTCGGCATTCCATTGGCCGACGTAATACATGATCATCGCTCCGAAGGCGTCTGTGTCCTCGGGGGAAGCTGCGATGCCTTCGCGGGCCGCGGAGAGAATACGGTCGGCATCGCCTTCGTGGCAGGGATTGGCCAGGGCATAGCGCATTCCGTGGTCGGTGAGACGGCAGCCCTTGGCGTGAAAGTAGTCGTGACGGCTCTTTAGGGCGCTGAGAAGATCGGCGCTGGATTTAATATCGGGATTGAGTTTATCGAGCCAGGCGTTGAGGAGCTCCGGGCGGTCAACGAAGAAGGCCTTGTCCGGACGGAAGGTGGGGTAGACCTTGGTGGAGCAATCAGAGTTGTTGGTGACATCGTGATGTATCAGGTCGTCGGTGGGGTCATCGGTGGTCCCGACAGCATCGACATTAAATTTGCGAAGCAGTCCGCGTGAGGAAAAGTCGGCTTCCTCCAGGCGCTCGTTACAGCGCTCCCAGATTTCATCGGCCGTATCGGGACTTAGAAGCGTTTCGATCCCGAAGCAGCGGCGGAGTTCGAGGTGAGTCCAGTCGTAGATCGGGTTACGAAGGGTGTTGGGGATGGTTTCGGCGTAGGCCTGGAATTTTTCACGGGCCGGAGCGGAGCCGGTGATGTGTGATTCGGGGATGCCATTGGCCCGCATGGCGCGCCATTTGTAGTGGTCGTGTCCCAGCCAGAGATCGGTAATGTTTTCCCAGCGGTGATCGTTGGCCACTTCCTCGGGTGGAAGATGGGTGTGGTAGTCAATGATCCACTGATGGGCGGCCGTTCCGTGGTAAAGGTTCCGGGCGGTCTCGCTGAGGAGAAGAAAGTCGTCGTCGAGATAAGTTCTGGGCACGGGGAAGCCTAGCGCGTGGACTTAATTGATGTCGAGCGCTTCTTCCAGAGCCGGGTCGGCGGGAGCGCCTAACCGGAGGGCGTCGCGATAGTGAACTTTGGCCTCGGTGAGTTCCTTTTCGCGGTAGCGGAGAACGGCGAGGTTTTTGTGTGGTTCGTGGAGCGTTGGGTCGAGGGTGATGGCTTCCTTGAAATGGAATTCAGCATTTTGGTAATCGTTGCTGCGTCCCGCGATATTGCCGAGAATGACGTGGGCTTTGGCGTTTTCCGGCTCCATGGAGAGTGAGGACTGCAGTTCGCTTTGAGCCTCGGGATAGAGTTCGGTTTTGTAATAAGCGTCTCCCAGGAGGAAGTGGGCGTAGGGGACTTTTTGTTCACCGGCAACGAGAATAGCCTGCTTGAAATTCTTGGCGGCTTCGGACGGGTCACCCAAACGGTTTTGGACAATGCCCAGGTTGACCATGGACGGCCAGGCTCCGGGATCTTCTTCGATGATGAGTTCGAGATTTCCACGGGCGGCCTGGAAGTCCTCCCTAGCAAAAAGGCGGTGAGCCACGCGGTCGAGGTCGCGGGTGAGTCGTTGAAGGTCCGCTTGCGCGGCAAGGCGTTCGGCCGGGGTGGTGCTGATACGATTGGTAACGCTGTGACTGAGGGCTGCTTCGGCTTCGATGTCATTCAAGGTGGGGGTGTAGGCCTCGGTGAGTTGATCCACCGCCTGGGACCATGCCTCATCCTTAATTCCCATACGCGTGGCCTGTGCCACAAGGAGATTACCCGTTTTCTTTTGGGCTTTGATCTGAACTTGTAGACGTTTGACCACATTGCGGAGGAGTTCGGATTCTTGTCGTTCCAGGTGGAGGGCATCTTCTTTGGTTCCGGCGAGAAGATCGGACTGCGCCAGCTTAAGACGCTTCTCCAGATCGGCGAGGCGGAGTTCGCTTGCCTTGTTTTCCTTTTGCAGACTTAGGATTTTTGATTTGGCCGTTTCCAATGCGACCTTGGCCTTGATAATTTGGTTTTTGGAGGCGTTGGAGTCGTTGTTAATGAGAGAGAGTTTTTTTCGGGCTTCGATGAGTTCCTTGGAGAGGCCCACGTTTTGGGTGATGAGCTGTTGTCTGGCATCGTTTTCTTTTAAGCCTAAAAGGGTAGTCATGCTTTCGCGTTCCTTGAGTAGATCCTCCCGTTCGGTTTTGAGCTCAGTCACCATCGACTGGGACTGCTCGAGTTGAATTGCGAGGTCTTTGATCCTGGTATTGGCTTCGGCAAGGAGTTTATCCTTCTTCGCCATTTGGGCGCGGAGGTCATTCATCTGGTCTTGTTGCCCTTTGATGACTCGTCCATTCACGTTGCGCTGTTCCTCAATGGTGGCGAGGAGTGCTTTTTCTTTTTCGCGGGCTGTGGCGAGGGCGCGTTGGGTCGCCTCGAGCTGGCGGAGGGTTTTTCGTTGGGCTGAGAGAGCCTGATCCCGTGAAACTTCCATGGCGTCGCGTTCACGACGGAGCTTGGTGATCTCGTTGTTGAGTTCGGCGATCTGGTCCCGAAGTGGAGCCGAGGCAAGATAGGCGCGTTTTTGCTCCAGTCGATCAATCGCCTGTCGGAGGGCCGCTGCATTGGCGCTGCGGGAGTTGGGGATTTTGGAGAGTTGTAATTTAAGGGCTGTAATTTCGCCTCGTAGCGTGGAGATCTCCTTTGTTTCCAGAGAGTTCTTTTTGATACTATCGGGAATAGCCAGTGGTTTAGCGACGTTGCCTGGGAGCTCGAGGAGCGGGCTGATGCCTTTGGATTGCTCTTTTTGCTGGGCCAGCGCTTTTTCATGGATGGCCTCCATGGCGTCAGTGGTGAGTTTTTGCCGGTCCGCCACCATGTCCTTTTTGAATCGGGGATAGTTGACCATCACGGTGTCGAATAAGGTGCGGGCCTTTTTGTATTTGGTGAAGGCGCCGACATAGTCCTCTTTCTTTTCCAGATCTTCTGCGTCTTTGGTGTAGAGCCAGGCTTGGAAGTAGATGTCTTTGGGGTCGAGTTGAGCCAGTTGCTCGGGAGTTTGGGCCTTGAGGGCGGTGCAGAGGAGAGCGAGGCCGAGAAGGGTAGAGGTCAAGTGCCTTAGGTGTGTCATGGGCTTGCGGATGGTATCAAAGGTGTGTTTGGTCGAAAAGAGGCGATTTAGACCCGTCTTCGGTCAAAGAGAGCGGCACGGAGGGGGTCAGATGCCTGTAAATGTGCCAACGCAATGGCGAGGGCGTCGGCGGCGTCGGAGGGGGGAGTTTCGGGAAGGCCCAGCAAGGCCCTGATCATGAAGGCTACTTGCCCTTTGTCAGCAGTTCCTTTGCCGACGATGGCCTTTTTGACCTTTTTTGGGGAATATTCATAAACCGTTAGCCCGTGGCTGGCGGCGGCGATGAGCGGGGCGGCACGAGCCGCCCCCATGGAAATGGCGGTGCGGTGGGATTGGACGTAGATGATGCCCTCGACGGCCACTTCATCGGGTTCCCATTTCGTGATGAGATTTTTAATGCCGGTGCAGATCGCTTCGAGGGCCCCGGATTGGGGGATCTTCGCCGGAATGGAAATGACGCCGTAGTCGAGTGCTTTAGCGTTTTGGTGATCGCCCTCGAGGATGGCATACCCGGTATTTCGGATCGCGGGATCGATACCAAGAGTGCGCATGGTGAGGGAATTCTAACGACGCTTACGTCCGCCGCCACGACGGGGCTTGCGGATGGGCTTGCGCTTCTCGGTGTCGAGCATGGCGGTGTATTGATATTCGAAACCGTCCAGTTTCTTGCGCTCGATTTTCTTGTTCACGAAGCCTTCGACGGATTCGGCAAATTCCAGTTCGTCGGCAGTGAGGATGGTGAAAGCATCTCCTTCTTTTTCGGCACGACCGGTTCTTCCGATGCGGTGAACGTAGTCTTCGGCGTTTTCGGGGACGCGGTAGTTGATGACGTGAGTGACGTCGGAGATGTCAATCCCACGGGCGGCCACGTCGGTGGCGACGAGGATTTTATAGCGACCTTCTTTGAAGCCTTTGAGAGCTTTCATGCGATCGTTTTGTTTAATGTCCGAATGCATCACCGCAACAATGTCTCCGACTTGATCGGTGATGAGATGGGAGACGACATCGGCTTCCTTGCGGGTTCGCGTAAAGATCATGACCGAGTTGTAGTCGGTCTTGCTGAGGAGAGCCAAAAGGAGTTCGTCACGCTGTGGCATGGCGACGGGGAAGAAGGAATGCGAAACAGTCGAGGCCACTTCGGCCCGGGCGATCTCGACAGACTCGGGATCGGTGAGGCACCATTCTGCAAAGCCTTTGATGACCGGCGGCATGGTGGCCGAGAAGAAAAGAGTCTGGCGGGTTTGCTCGTCGTTATTCCAGGGGCAGAAATTGATGATCTTGCGAACCTGGGGGAGGAATCCCATGTCGAGCATACGGTCGACTTCATCGAGGATGAGAACCTTAATGGCTCCGAAACGCATCGTGCCGCGGAAGAAGTGATCGATGAGACGACCGGGAGTTGCAACGACGATGTCGGCGCCATTTTTAAGATCTTCGTCCTGTTTGCCATGTCCAACGCCACCGTAGAGAAGGGCGACCTTGCAACCGGTGTGCTTGCCGTAGTGCTCGAATTGTTCGGCCACTTGATGGGCCAATTCGCGGGTGGGTTCGAGGACGAGGATTTGCGGTTTTCCGAGAGCCTCGATCTTGGAAAGAGAGGGGAGCGCGAAGGCTGCAGTCTTTCCGGTTCCGGTCTGGGAGGCTCCAATGAGGTCCTTTCCTTCGAGGATGAGCGGGATCGCCTGGGCCTGAATTGGGGTCGGGTTCTCATAGCCAGACTCGGTGATGGCTGTGAGGACGGTCTCTTTGAGACCCAGTTGATCAAAACGCATAGACGGGAAGTAGGGAAAGACTCAGGAAATTCAAGGTTTACTATTACTAGATCTCGGAATTGACAGGATGGAGAAATCGGCCTTTTTAGGGGGGTCATGCACAGTGCTTGGGAATGTTTTATGGTGGCTCTTCGTCTGGGATTGACCTCGTTTGGTGGTCCGGTGGCTCATGTGAGCTATTTTCGGGAAGAATATGTCACCCAAAAGGGCTGGGTTTCCGAGGAGAGATTCGGGGAATTGATGTCGCTGACGCAATTCATTCCCGGTCCGGGCAGCAGCCAGCTGGGAGCAGCAATCGGCTACGAAAGGGCCGGATTGTTAGGGGGATTCGCGGCCTGGTTGGGGTTTACCCTGCCTTCGGCGATCGTGATGGTGCTGGTGGCGTTGGGAATTGGAGACCTTTCGGGCGGAGGAGCGGAGGGATTACTGCGCGGTCTCAAGCTGGTGGCCTTGGCTGTTGTGACCGGAGCCTTGTTGGGAATGCGGCAGTCGCTGGCTCCGGATCTGAAGCGAATAGCCATCGCGATGGTGGCCTTTTTGGCGCTTTATTTTGCGACGGCGGCGTGGATGACGATTTTGGTCATAGCCGCAGCGGGACTGGTTGGAGTGTATTTTCTGCCGAGTGATGAAAAAGGCGAGAGCGAGCCGATCCAAGGCAAAGGGATTTTGGGATGGTTGGCGCTGGTGGTCTTTTTTGTGATCTTGATTTTGACTTTTGCGAGCGACAATGCGCTCGGCGGGATCTACCGCGCCGGAGCATTGGTCTTCGGGGGAGGGCATGTCGTTCTTCCGATGCTACGAGATACGATGGTGGGAGGCGGTTTGATGTCGGAGGAAATTTTTCTCGGAGGATACGGGGCGACCCAAGGCGTTCCGGGACCGGTCTTCACCTTTGCGGCTTTTCTTGGAGCGCGAGTTGAGTTTTTTGGAAGCCCGTGGCTGGGTGCCGGTGCCGCCATCGGTGCGGTCTTTCTTCCCGGGATGTTACTTTTGGGTGGGACAATGAAAATCTGGAATCGTCTTCGCGGTCGGGCCTGGGCGCAGCGGGCCGTGCAAGGAGCGAATGCCGCTGTCGTCGGCGTGCTGGGAGTGGCCCTGGCACAGATGGCTGCGAGTGGGTCGGTGGGCGGCTGGCTGGATGCGGTGGCCTTGGTCGCGCTGTTTTTGATTCTCAGGAAGAAATTGATTCCGGTTTGGGCGCTCGTTCTTTTGGCCGCCGGAGGAGGTTGGTTATTGGGTTGATCGTTGCTTCTTTCGACGGGGACAGGATTTTCTTTCACCCGGACGGAAAGGCTGCGGCTAAAGTAAAAAGCCGTCGGTAGCTTTTCTCGACCGGGGTTCCTGGACAGTCTGCGGTGCCAGGATTTGGTTGGGCTGGCGGAAGGGACTCTATTTAATAGTCTTTGCCCTGATCACTGGCATCGACGGAGGCTTTCCAGGAGGTCCAGGCTTGGATCATTTTTTTGAGTCGTTGTTGTTTTTCGGTAGCGAGGTTTTTGGTTTCGCCGGGATCGGATGCGAGGTCGTAGAGCTCCCATGTTTTAGATTTGGCAGCGCGATAGGCTTTGAGGGTTCCATCGTGCCAGGCGGCTTGTCCTTTGATGTGGAAGCCAAGAGGGCGGGAACGTTTGGTTTCTTTCCCTTCGATTAATGGAACCAAGCTGATTCCGTCGAGTGGCCGATCATCAGGCATTTCGATTCCGGTGATTTCAAGGATGGTTGGCAGATAGTCGACAGTACAGGTGGCCATGTTACTGGTCGAGCCGGCTTTGATTTTGACGGGCCATTCGATGAGGCTTGGGACGCGCACGCCGCCTTCGTAAAGGCTGCGCTTACGGCCACGGAATGGTCCTTGCTGGCCGGGGGCTCCGTCTTTTCCTTCGGGGCCGTTGTCGGAGCAGAAAGTGACCACGGTGTTATCGGCGATACCATATTCACGAAGGCTGTCACGAAGGCGGCCCACGGCGCGGTCGAGGGCGGTGACGCAGCCGTAGTAGTTTTGCTGGAAGCCAGTGGTTTTACCATCGTCGTAGCTTTTGACGTCTTCGGGGCTGGCGACAACAGGAAGGTGAGGGGCGTGAAACCAAACGATGGCCACAAACGGTTGTTCCTTGTTTTTGGAAATGAAGTTGAGGGTGTGATCAACAATCACATTGGAGTCGTCACCGAGGAGGTCTTTGGATTTCGGATCGACCATGGCGTCGAGGCCGGTCCAGTAGTGGGTGCCGTAGAGGGCGCGTTTTGCACCTTCGGGGATTGCGTGCCAACCATTCTTGGAAGCTGAAGTGAAGTCGGAGCTTGATCTTCCAGCTGGTTTCCACATGGCGTCGTAGGTGGGAGTTTTGGCTTCGGTTGCAAAAGTGGTGTCGACGGCATGGTGCCAGGGTGGTGAAA
>NHEN01000111.1 GCA_002172625.1 Verrucomicrobiaceae bacterium TMED86
ACAAGGATGATATGTGAGCTCACTATCTGCTTGGCTCTGCTTGGAAGAGCTGCAGGTACGAGTCCTGAGTGCATTCTATTGTCATAGTCAGTCGTCCCTGGCTTTCAGTGCAGTTGACGTCAAACTTCCTTGTCGCACATGTTCGTTTTAGCTTTCCGCGAAACATGTTTTTCCATGCCGGTAGGTGTTTCCCCTGTATGTGAGGAGAGTATTTTCAACTCTTTTTTTGCGTTGTGAAAAAGTTTATAGCTTAAATCATAATATCTTTCATGGTTAAGGGCTTTGGAGTATTTGCAAATGATATAACCATTTCTGGGATCTTGTCATGATCAGTGTCGATCCATAGCGCATATGGCTTTCCTTGATCTGTAGTCGCTTCACTATCCTCTATCTGGTATGAAATTTCATTGATAGATAAAGACTTTTTGCTGATATTTTTTATCTTTCTTAGATCAATCTTGTCGCGCCCTGATCTAAAGTCAACCACGATATCATTGTATTCAGCTTCGTAGAATGTGTCGCCGCCAGCCTTTGACGAGCCATAACTAGAATAGTTTGTGAATGATCCGGAATCATCAATTGAGTTAAAAACAAAGACATCTTTTCCCGCTCCTCCAACCAGAATATCGGCTCCAAGCCCTCCGGTTATTGTGTCATGACCTCGGTATCCGGCTAGGTGGTCATCGCTATCTGATCCTGTAATTGAGTCGTTTTTTCTAAGAAACTTTTTCGATAGGCCTCCAGCTGATTTGTTGCTGTAGCCTGTAGCAATCAAGTCCCTAATATCTATTTGTGCATTTTTTGCAGTTAGGATGTGAAATCCCTCTAGGCCCAGAAACCCTTCTTTTTGATTGATTTCTAGAGTTTTAACAGTTCCAGATCTAACTAACTTGTTCTTTTTCTTTTTCTGTGAGATAAGGGTAAACTCTCCTTCGCTATGTAGTGTTAATTGGGAAGAGTATGAGGTAGATGTACTGCTTGGATTAAGCACATAGCTTGTCTTTGTTGCTTCTCCAACAGTCTTTTGAGCAGTGAGTGTTTTGTTTAAAATGTAGGCTAATGAGTTGTATCTTGAGGAGGAAGACCCAAGCGCATGGTGTATGACTAAGTCCATTGGTCAGGAGTCAAACATTCGATTTCATTCTATCGTCATTATGTTCGATGTCATTACAGAGCTTTTCTCTTTGTGATGGTACGCAAGTCGATGTTGTGGGTTATTCGCTGTTTGGGTGCAGGATTTAATTTGTGGGAGGGTTGTTTTTGATCGATTCCTCGATCTCAGAATTGACGGCCGATAGCCCAAGCTCGGCGAGTGCCATTAGCTCTTTGAACTGCCTAAAAATCTGAGTGTCGCTCATGTAAATCATGACCAACTTCTTGGTGTTCTCTGACAAGCTTTTTGTTTTATATTCTTTCCCATTGATTGTAATCTTTTCCGGTAGGTCTTTTGCGGCCTGTCTCCAGTTGTCGTCGGTCACGGGATTGATGTGGAAAGTTTTGCTGTGATCCATTGTGTTGAGGGTTTGGGAAGAGCTGCTGGGCTTAAGCCTGCTTTGGGGGCGCTGACCTTAACTTATTTATTGATCTTTGCAATGCCAAGGTGGTTCATGATGCGCTCAGTAATGCTCTTTTGTTTTTCAAGTTCCTCTCTGAGCTGGGCAATGGTCTCGTCTTGTTCATCTTGAATGGCTTCCGAGTTTGTTCTCTCTTTTGAAAGCTGAGCGATTAAAGTATTAATATCTTTTTTTGAGTTTATCAATCTGCTCTTGCGATTGCTGTGAAGGTGCTTGGTTTGCCTTCTGGTTCTTCAGTAGGCGTTCCAGTTTTGCGCGGAGCTGATTGATTTCATCTTCTTTTGACGATGCTTCAAGTTTGAGCTTTTCGACTTCGCTGGCAAGCGCAATCTGATTGCTGCTGGAATTTGTTGAATTGTTTGAACTCAATGATTGTACATCTCCTCGCATGCTGTAAACATTTTTCTGATTTCCATTTCCGTATTCTGCTAATACGTTTCTAGACTGAATGCTGTCCAGCGTATTGGGGATTTGACTCAGCTCTTTTTGCTTGGCTTTAGAGGGGCTTCCGCCAAAACCGATTGAGAAGCCGAGTCTCCCCATTGGTCCTTCAAGAATGCTGTCGGATGTTGTTGCTGCGATTCCAGCATTGAGGAAGAGTCGTTCTTTGAGTTTGGCGGCACATCCCAACGCACCTGCAAACTGATTGGAGTAGGCGCCTGTTCCGATCCCACATCGGAATGTTTCGTCTGGAAGTAGAACCGTGGTTGGTAGTGATCCCATGGCAGCACTTAATGCGCCAGTTGCTCCAATGGTGTCGAGCAGTTTGTTAACACTGAAGTTCGTTGTTCCAAGAGTGCCGGCGTTGTCTGTTGTGACGAGCCGTTTTTCTCCTGAATTTTGATATTTGCTACCTACAAATCCCCCTCCCGCAGTCAAGCCACGGAGGCGGTAGCTGGATCCTCGTGTTCCCACAGCTATTTCATCATCGCGAGAGGCCTCGGCTCCATACCCGATGGCAGTGGATCTTGCCCCTGTGGCAGAGGCTTTGGTACCTATGGCAATGCTGTTTCTGTCATTCGCCATTGCTTTTGTACCGATGGCCAGGCTGTTGTCCTGAGAGGCAATGGCCTGTTGTCCGATCGCAGTTGAATTAATGCCTAGGGCTTCAGCAGCCGCTCCTAAGGCAATACTGCCGCTATTTGAAGAGACTGATTCGCTGCCGATGGCGATGGAATCAATGCCACTTGCTTTAGCGCTTGTGCCGATGGCGTAACTATCAAGGTTGGTTGATTGAGCATTGGATCCAAATGCGGTGGATCGCTTGCCAGAGGCATTCGTATCTGAGCCAACAGCGAAGGCCTCTTTTCCGGATGCGGAAGAACGTGTGCCGATGGCGTAACTATCGAGCTTGGTTGATTGGGCGTTGGATCCAAATGCGGTGGATTGCTTGCCAGAGGCATTCGTGTTTGAGCCAACGGCGAAGGCCTGTTTTCCGGATGCGGAAGAACGTGTGCCGATGGCGTAACTATCGAGCTTGGTTGATTGGGCATTGGATCCAAATGCGGCGGATCGCTTGCCCGAGGCATTCGTATCTGAGCCAACAGCGAAGGCCTGTTTTCCGGATGCAGAAGAACGAGTGCCGAAGGCGTAACTATCGAGGTTGGTTGATTTGGCATTGGATCCAAATGCGGCGGATCGCTTGCCAGAGGCATTCGTGTTTGAGCCGGCGGCGAAGGCCTGTTTTCCGGATGCAGAAGAACGAGTGCCGATGGCAGTGGAACGTCTGGCTTGAGCCTCAGCGTGTGATCCAATTGATGCTGCATCAGTTGCTGTGGCGGTGGCCGACAATCCAACCGATGTTGAGTTTTGACCCGTTGCAGCGCTTCCAGTGCCAACTGCAATCGCATCATTCTTCAGTGCTTCAGCCGCTGTGCCAAGTGCAATGGAATTGGTGCTTGTGGACTGTGATGCAGAGCCCATAGCAATGGCAGCCTGCCCGGAGGCAAGAGAATTGCTACCCATTGAGGTCGCATCGGAGCCAATGGCTTGGGCATCGGCTCCGATGGCGATGAGATTAGCCCCGTTGTCGTAATTGGCATCAATCCGTTTACGTCGATTGGCGCCAGATTCATCTGGACGATTGTTGTTTAAGGTTCGTAATTTTCGTGCAGAGATTGATTCGGAAGTGCTCGCCGCAATGGCACCAGTGCCTATAGCGATGGTGTTGGACCCTTTGGCAATAGAGCCCGATCCTGATGCATAGGAATTTTGACCATTGGCAATGGATTGTGTCCCAATCGCGAGTGCATTGTTGTGTTTGGCGAAGCTTTCTTCTCCGATCGCGACAGCTGCTTCTGATGCAGTACCTGCAATCGACTTGGTGCCAAGAGCTAGTGAATTACTTGAACGTGCTGTTGCAAAGGTGCCATAGGCGAGAGTGTTCGAATTGGTTGCATGCGCTTGTGTTCCAATTGCATGCGCATTGGGTGCGAGGGAACGTGACATGGTTCCTGTCGCATAGGCATTGGAACCACTGGCCACTGACTTGTAGCCAAAAGCCGAGGAATCATTGCCTGATGCGTGGGCATCATCACCTGTAACAAATGCATCGCGGGATCCGGCAGAGACTTGCGATCCATCCCCAAATACAAATGATTCATCACCATCTGCAACGGCATTAACACCAATAGCGAAAGCATTATTTCCATTTGCCTGAGCGCCTCGTCCTATGGCAAGTGCATTGGTACCGAGGGCAACGGAGTTGACTCCAATAGCCATCGAGTCTGCTCCATAACTATTGGCTTGGTAACCAATTGCAGTGGCATATGGCCCTTCTGCGATGGAATTGGTGCCAAAGGCTAAATCTTGGTTGCTGGTGGTGCTGGCATTGTGACCTGCTGCCACGGAATAAGCCCCTTTAACGTTCGCGTAAGGGCCAATCGCAACTGCTCCAATTGACCGAGCATTTGCGAAGTATCCCAATGCTTGTGAATCGACGCCGCTGGCATTGGCTTTTGTACCAAAGCTGGTGGCATTCGCGGCGAGTGCTCGTGCCTGAACGCCTACTGCGAACGCATCAGTGCTGTTGGATCGTGATCCAGATCCAAGAGCTGTGGCATTTGGCGCAGTGGCTTGGGCGTTGTATCCAGCGGCCCAGGAATCGGAGCCGCTGGATTTGGCCAAGGTGCCGAGCGCCATTGCGTTGGCGGCCGAGGAGGTGGCTTGCAGGCCAGCGGCATACGATCCCTCGCCGGAGGCCAATGCAGAACTTCCCAGTGCTAAGGCGTTATCGGCAGTTGCAGAGGAATCAAAGCCTGCAGAGAAGGCATCATTTCCTGTGGCATAGGAGTTGGAGCCAATTGCAATTGAATTCACTCCGTCGGCCTTCGCAAGCGCTCCAGCTGCAAGAGCGCCATTGCCTGTTGCACTGGAATTGGCACCAAGTGCCATCGATTGGATGCCGGTTGCTCGAGCGAATGGACCAAAGGCAATCGATTTGATGTTGTTGGCCTGACTACCGACGCCACTGGCGATAGCGTCCATTCCGCTGGCGACTGCAGTGGTACCAACAGCCATCGCGTTGTTGGCCGATGCAGTCGCTTGAGTACCGAAGGCGATGGTGTTGGCTGACGCTGCATTGGCCATGGAGCCAACAGCAAAAGAGTTTGTGCCTGAGGAGACCGACAACATGCCTAGTGCCGTGGCGTTGGTGCCATTAGCTGTTGACTCGAGACCGGCTGCAAAAGCATCAAGGGTGGATGCACTGGCACGGGTACCAATGGCCATGGCATTGGTTGCCAACCCTTCCGCATGACTGCCAATAGCCATGCTGTTATTTGCACTGGCACTCGAGCTTGTGCCAATGGCGATTGCATTTGCTTTGGCCGCTTTGGAATATGCACCTGCCGCGAGAGTTTCATCGGCAAGAGCTTGAGCGTTCATTCCAATCGCAACTGCGATGTCGCCTGATGCTTGGGAATTAAGTCCCAGCGCCATGGCATTGGCACTGGTGGCTTGTGCTGATCGGCCGATTGCCGTTGTGTTGTTGGCGCTAGCGATAGCCTCCGCACCCATGGCAATACTCGTGATGCCGGAGGCATTGGCTGCTGGTCCGAACGCCATGGCTCCATTGGCAGTTGCGGATGAATTGGTGCCGAATGCAATGGTGTTGTTTTGTGTGGCTTGGCTTTGAACGCCGATGGCCATTGCATCGGTACCGGTCGCTCGTGAGTCGGTTGCGATAGCGACGGCGTTCGCTCCTGCGGCATTCGACTCAACACCAAATGCCATCGCATTGGCACCCGAGGCAGAGGCGTTAGCGGAGAAAGCAGTGGCGTTTGCGCCTGAGGCTGCTGAATCAGTACCAAAAGCCATGGCACTGGTGTTGGAAGCCTTAGCTTGCACACCAAGGGCAACTGAGTTGTTTCCGGTAGCAGAGGCAAAAGCCGCGATTGCGGTTGCATTCATTCCAGTGGCGCTAGTGGCTACACCGGCGGCGAGGCTGTTGGCACCATTCGCCGAGGCATTGATCGCAATCGCCGTTGCATTTGAGCCTGAAGCATTGGCTTGTGTGCCGAGGGCCATCGATGACTTGCGTTTGGCGTAGGAATTGACACCAAGAGCAATTGAATTGCTGCCGTTTGCGGTTGCACCAGCGCCAATGGCTCCCGAGTTCACTCCACAGGCTTGGGCCGACGAACCAACAACAAAGGAGTTGGGTTGGTCGGCCAAGGCATTTGCACCAAATGCGAGTGCATTGCTTCCGCTGGCGGCTGCATTGGTGCCGACAGCAATGGAATTAATTCCCGATGCATTGGCATTGACACCGAAAGAGGATGAGTCAACCCCTGACGATTTGGCATTCGTGCCTAAGGCAAAGCTGCTGATGTTTGCAGCATTGGCATTAACTCCAATCGCCATCGCGTCTTTGCCAAGGGATTTCGCATTGGCTCCAATGGCTCCTGCTCCAATGCCATCGGCAACAGCACCAGTTCCCAAGACGAACGAATTCTCAAATGTTGCTTCGGTTTCAAAGCCAATGGCGATGGCATGGTCTCCACTGGAATGGGAGTTTGCGCCGAGGGCAAGTGCACCATTGGCTGTTGCCGATGAATAAGACCCCAACGCCACGGCATTGGGCCGATTGACCAGGGTGTTGGTGCCAATAGCGATTGCATTTGTGCCGGCGACGCTGGCAGAACTTCCTTGACCAACAGCCAGCGAATTCTCAGCGGCTGCGGAGGCTTGGGTGCCTTGTGCCCAGGCATTGGGGGCAGACGCTGATGACTCGTAGCCCAATGCTTTCGAATGCGTTGCTGTTGCGATTGCGCCGTGCCCAATGGCCCAGGCATTTTCGGCAGTGGCCACTGATTCATGGCCCAAAGCCGTCGCGTTAACACTGTTGGCCATGGAGTTATGACCCAGTGCGGTCGCATTTAGCTCATTAGCTGTGGCCCCAATCCCTAAGGCGGTTGAACGTTTGGCAGAGGCTGTTGCCGAGTGTCCTAGGGCTGTTGCATTGGTGGCTGTTGAGATGGCGGTGGTGCCAATTGCGATGGCGTGATTCGAGTCTGAACTGGCTGATGTACCAAGGCTGATCGCTCCCTCTGCAGTTGCTTTCGCACTCGAACCCCATGCCATCGCATTGTTTTGATTGGCAATGGAATTTGTTCCGATGCTGATCGATGATTTGGCACTGGAAATATTTCCATATCCGATCGCAATCCCTCCATTGGCATGGGCTTTTGATTCAGCACCGATGGCAATGCCCATTGATGATGACATTGTCTCTCCATTACTGGAATCTGTGTCTGTATCTGCTTCGGACTCGGATTTGCTGCAATCCTCACCCAAACAATCCAATACTTTGGCGTTATGGCCTATCGCAATACCATGTTCCGTCTCAACACTTGATTCGCCGCCGATGGCAATACCGCCTTCAGCAGAGACCTCAACATCTCCTCCAATGGCTATGCCGCTTTCTCCAGAAATGTTGACGTTTGAACCAATGCCAATCGCATCGTTTGCTGAGATCGATGCGGTGTCACCCATAGCGATGCCGCCGGTAGATGTGACTTGAACTTTGTTGCCAATGGCAATTTGATTATCACCATTTTTTGCGACTGCAGCATTACCGATTGCGATACTACCTTCTGCATCCTTTGATCCTGACTTGCCAACTGCTGCGGCATTGCCGATTGCGATAGCGCCTTGGGCTGCTCCAACAGCAACGCCATTTCCCATTGCGATGATCCCCGCTGCTGCGCCTGAACCTGCTCCATTGCCGATAGCAATTGAGCCAGTTCCCGCTCCGTTGATGGCAGCATTGCCCATAGCAATGTTCCCAACTCCGCCAGCATTCCCTGCCAGATTTCCAAGTGCAATATTGGCTTCACCACCAGCAGTACCGGCAGCATTTCCCATAGATATGTTCGCCTGTCCACCTAATACCACGGCAGCATTTCCGATGGCAATATTTGCTGAACTGGTGATTGCTGATTTTGCGCCAATGATTTTTGAGCTGTTCCCCAGTGCAATATTGTTGCTCCCAATATTAGTTACGCTTTTGCCTTGTAAGATATTCCCGCTTCC
>NHEN01000112.1 GCA_002172625.1 Verrucomicrobiaceae bacterium TMED86
TATGCTGCGACGGCCCGTGTGCGTTATTCGGGGATTGAGGGGCTTGATCTGTCTGCCTTCGCAAATTACCAGAATGACATCGCTCGTGATAACGACGAAGACAACTCGGCTCTCTTGCTTGGGGCAACCGTGAGTTATCGCAACGGTGGATTTGGCTTGAAGGGCTTGATTGGTGATTGGGATATTGAGGGAGCATCATTCGAAGCAAACGACGCTGACAGTCAATGGGGCTACTATATTGAGCCTTCCTATACCTGGAGTTTTGGCGGAGATCAGAAGGTGGGTGTCTTCGCTCGCTACGGTTATTACGACTATGCCAAAGTAGACGTAGCTGAAGCCAAAGGTGGCGAATACGATGAGTATTCTGTTGGGGTGAATTATTGGCCCACTGACAACGTAGTTCTCAAGGCCGACTTCACTCAGACTGAGAAGGATGGTGGAAATAGCAATGAAACCTATAATTTTGGAGTTGGCTACAGCTTCTAAAAAACTCTGTTTCTTTTTCATGACGGCGTTCCTCCTGTGCGGGGGGAGCGCCTTCTCTGCTACCCGGGTGTATCAGAAGCCGTCGGATTTTGTGAAGTCGGCGCTCGGATCCTTGCCACCAACGCAGGCGCTCAAGTTGACGGCGGCCCAGCAGAATGCGGTGAGTCGACTACTCGGGAAGCGGTATAAGACGACGACCATTCGATATTGGACCCGCAACGGGAAGACGGCATACATATTGGAAGAGATCGGGAAAGTGGAATACATCACCACCGGGATCTCGGTTAAAGGTGGTCGCATCGAAGGGATGAGAGTGCTGGTTTATCGAGAGACACACGGCATGGAGGTGGCGCGAACTGCGTTTACGAAGCAGTTCAATGGAGTGTCGGTTAAGTCTGACAGCCAGTTGAGCCGTAATCCTCGTAATATCGCTGGAGCGACTCTTTCGGTACGGGCATTGACCAAGTTGGCCCGCTTGGCATTGTATCTCGAGACCCTGAAATGAGTTTTGAACCAACAAAGCGCCGCCGTGTTGCCCGTCATTGGCATCGTTGGTTGGGACTTTTTGCCGCCGTGCCTCTTTTGTGGTTGTCGGTGACGGGATTGCTTTTGAATCACATCGTTGATCTCGGGCTCAATGATAAGCGGGTCTCTGCCGAATGGATTTTGAAAAGGTATCATCAGCTTCCGGAAGGGAAGCCGGTGGCCTTTATGGCGAATGAGCGCCTGGTCGCGGGGTGGGATGGCGCGCTTTATCTCGATGGGAAGTTCCTCGAGGGATTCGAGGGTGAATTGGTCGGTGCGGTGGGGGTGAAGGACAAGCTCGTAATCGCAACCAAGGAGTCGGTGGGAGTTTTCGATGGGAGTGATGCCATGGCGATCGAGCTCGATGAGCTGTCCCTTCCAGCCTTGCCTTTGCAGGGAGTGGCCGTCGCAGAGAACGTTTTACTCGTGAAGTCGGACAGCGGATGGTCGTCGTTTTCAGATGATTTTCTTTTGTTCGAAGAATGGAATGACTCAGCTGAAGCGGTGACGTTTAATTTGCTGAATGATGAGGAGCTGGGTGATTTAGAATCGGCGATTACCTCCAGCCGTTCCATGCCATTGGACCGGGTCATTGGCGATGCGCATTCCGGAAAGCTCTTCGGATGGCCGGG
Source organism: Verrucomicrobiaceae bacterium TMED86 (assembly GCA_002172625.1). GTDB lineage: Bacteria > Verrucomicrobiota > Verrucomicrobiia > Verrucomicrobiales > Akkermansiaceae > SW10. The sequence goes on from NHEN01000112.1 coordinate 1,644, forward strand.
TTGGTTGATCACGGATCTCACTGCGCTTGGCGCGATTATCTTGACGATATTGGGGCTGCGATTGTTTCCAAAGCGCAAGTCATGAAGAGGCGGCTATTTCTTGGGTTGGCCGGGGGCGCGCTTTGTTCATGTGGTGAGAAATCCAGTGGGCATTCCTGGAAGGGAATTGTTTTTGGAATCCCGGTGGGGATTCGTTTTTTGAATGTCACCGAGCGGATTGCGGAGGACTTGGGACAGCAGTCGTTGAAGCTAGCGCAAAAGTATGAGGCCTGTTTTTCCCTATGGGATGAAAACTCAGAGTTGAGTCTGTTAAACCGCGAAGGAGTATTGCCTTCTCCATCCGAAGGCTTGTTGGACTGTCTGAAGATTGCGAAGGACTTTCACACCAAAAGCAATGGATTGTTTGATCCTACGATTCATTCCTATCTGGAATGGAGCAAAGGCGAGTATGCCGCTGGGAGGATTCCTGATGATTTGGAGGCAGAACGTCGACGGAAGTTGGTTAATTTCTCACGAGTTGAGATTTCGGAAGATCTCATCAAGTTGGAGCCGGGAATGTCGCTGAGTTTGAATGCCTTGGTCCAAGGTTATGTCACCGACCGGGTTTGTGAGTTTTTGGAGGAGCATGTTCTGTCTGCCCTGGTGAATTTTGGGGAGTATCGCGTGGTGGGGAGTCATCCCTTTGATGTCGAGGTTGAGGGGCAGACGATGCTCATCCGCCATGCCTTGGCTGTTTCGAGCGGAGGCGGACAGCGGCTCAGTGCGACCGCTTCTGCGAATCATTTGATCAATCCACAGGACGGAGTCAGTCCCGACCCCAGACGGGTGATTGCAATTGAAACGAGGAAAGCAGTGAATGCCGATGCGATTGCCACCATCGTCGCTTTGGGTGGGGAGGTGCCCGAAGGTTGTGGGACTGTGAGGACCTGGGAGTTCTAGTCGCCGGGGTTCAGTGAACCCCACCAGGTTTTGTTGGGCTGGTAGTCAGGTTTCAGGAAGTTGGCGTGTTGTTGCTCCAGACGGGCCTTTGAGTCGGTGGCTGCCTTCTGAAGTTGCACTTTCTTTTTGGCTGAATCGAAACGTGAATCTGGAAGAGGGATCTTGGCTCCGACCTCTTTTAAGTGAGCGGAAAGCTCTGCGCCGAGCCGGGTAACGATTTCGGGGTTTGCCTGGGCGAGGTCTTTAGTTTCGCCAATGTCGTCCTTGAGGTTATAGAGCTCTTCGTGTCCGTCTTCGTAGTAGCGGATGAGTTTGAGATTGCCTTTGCGAATGATGCTCGATGGTTCGCCACCTTGGTTTCCGTAGTGCGGATAGTGCCAGAAAAGCGAGCGCTCGGACTGCTTTCCTTGGAGGGCCTCGACGAGTGATTGGCCGTCGATGTGGTTTTCAGGACGAAGCTTCAATCCGGCGAGTTCGAGAAGAGTAGGAAAAAAGTCGGTGCCGGTGGCGAATTGATCGGAGCTTGAGCCCGGTTTGGCGACGCCCGGAGCCTTGATGTAAAACGGTTGGCGAATACCGCCTTCCCATTGACGTCCTTTTCCGCCGCGCAGAGGAAGGCAGGCGGTGGCGAAGGCGTCGCCGGAAGAGACACCGCCATTGTCGGAGGTGAAGATGACGATGGTGTTGTCATCGATGCCGAGATCTTTGAGGGCCTTGGTGACGATGCCGACGGCATCATCCATGGATTCCATCATGCCGCCATAAATGGGACAGTCCTGCACCTGGCGGACAGATTTGGTTCGATCGAATTTAAAGCGTTCCGTGGCCAGTCCGGCCGTAGTCGCTTTTTTACGGTATTTTTCCCAAAGGTCGGGAGTGGTTTGAATCGGACCGTGTACGGAGTAGAAGGAGAGGAAAGCGAAGAAGGGCTTTTTGTCGTCCTTTTTGATGAACTTTACGGTTTCGTTAGCAAGACGGATCGGGAGAGACTCGCCCTTGGGGCCGTCTTCGAGCTCAGGGTTTTTGTAGGGAGAGAAAAAGCCCCCCGGAGGAGAGCCGCGATGATGGCCGCCTTTATTGATCTCGAATCCATGATGCTCGGGCTTCGAAGTATCGCCTCCGAGATGCCACTTGCCGGCGAAGAAGGTGCGGTAGCCGCCTTCCTTGAGGGCTTCGGCCATGGTGGTGGCCTCAGCAGGAAGGTTGTGAGCGTATTCAGGCGGGAGGACGCGGTCGTTGCGCTTCCACTTCGTGCCCGTGGCTGCCCCAATCCAATCCGTAATGCCAATGCGGGCCGGGTATTGCCCGCTCATGATGGAAGCGCGAGAGGGAGAGCAAACCTGGCAGGTCGAATAGCCATTGGTGAAGCGCATCCCCGACTTGGCAAGAGCATCGATGTGGGGAGTCTCGTAAAAGGTGGAGCCCTCGATGGAGAGGTCTTTGATGCCAAGGTCATCGGCGAGAATGAATACGATGTTGGGTTTTCCCAGCGCGATGAAGGGAATGAGGAAGAGGAGAGAGAGGGGCTTCATTTGATTGGAGGAGGAAAACGTAAAATAGAGACAAAGACAATTCACTTTGGAGTTTCCGCTTTCTGGGGTTTGAGCCAGAATGCTGGGGATGCGACCGACTTGTGATTATCTGGGCTCCGATTCTCTCTTTGGGCCTGCGGTGGTTGATTGGCTTTGGGCGGGAAAGGAAGCTTTGCCGGGGATGTTGGTGGTGGTGCCAACTTCGCAGAGTGGTCGGCTTTTAAGGGAAGGGCTCGCTGAAAAGGGCGGTGCCTTGGCTCCACGGGTGGTGACATCAGGGTATTTCCTGCATACGGGGGAGGGAGCTCCGGAAGCGGTTGAGGTGTTGGCTTGGGTGGAGGTTCTGGAAGGGATTGAGGACTGGACCCGGTATGAGGCTGCGTTTCCACAGCAGCCGGGCGTTGGAGAAGAGGCTTCGTGGTCCCTGCCCTTGGCGAAGTCATTGTTTGGGGTGCGTGCGGGATTGGTCGAAGGAGGGATGATGATTGCTGGGGCTGCGGAGCGGATGGGGGAATCGATTGAGGCCGATCGTTGGCAGGTTTTGGCTGATTTGGAGAGGAAGGTGGAAAGCTTACTAGAAAGCTGGGGCTTTGAGAGTCGGAGTGCCTTGGTCTCACAAAATAAGATCGATTGGCCGTCGGGAATAACTGAGGTTGTTCTGGCGGGAATGGTGGATGTTTCACCGGCAGTGGTGAGGGTGTTGGAATCGAGCCCGGTTCCGGTGAGAGTGCTGGCAGGGAGCGACGAAGGATTGGATGACTGGGGGCGGCCTGATCAGGAGCATTGGGGGGACCGTGAGATTTCGTGGCCGAAGAGTGGTTCGGTGACGCTTTCGGGTGATCCCATTCAACAGGCCGAGTGCGCCTTAGAGAAAGTGGCGAGAGGTGGACGGGCATCGGATCAGGTGACTTTGGGGTCGGTGGATGAGGAAGTGGCGGCCGAGTTGGTTCGGACTTTTGGTCGGGCTGGGTGGACGATTCATAATCCCGGTGAGACCGCGAACCATTCCCTGGTAGCCTGGTTGAGTGCTTGGCGGGCCTACTTGCGTCGACCGGAAGCGGCCGAGGTGATGGATTTGCTTTCGTTTAGAGAAACCGGCGTGCTGGTGAAGCATCGTCGCGTGGCTCGGTCCCGGGCTTTGTCCTCGCTGCGGAATGGTTATCTGGTGCGACGGTCTGACGATGCGACACGGGTGGTTGATTTACTGGAGCGTGAGGTCAAAGCGGCTGGTACAGAGCGTCGGGCGAAATATCTCAAACGCTCGCTGGAGGACGCGGAGCTCACGGTGGAGACGTATGCTAACTTGGCGAAGTCGCGTGATCGTTTTTTGAGTGGGAGTTTCCACGAGGGGATGCGGTCGCTTCTTGCGATTGTTGATCCGGAAAATGAGAGCGGATCGCTGGAGTGGTTGCATGAAACTGAACCAGTGGCCGGAGAGACGAAACGTCCGGCGAGTTTTTGGTTGGAATTGTTGCAGAGTGGGCTGCAGCCGCTAGCGGATTATGCCCCGGAGGAGCGGGCGCTCGATGTGCAGGGGTGGTTGGAGTTGTCTTTTGAGAAAGGAAATCATCTCGTGATTTGTGGGATGAACGAGGGCTTGGTGCCGGGGCGTCCGGGCACTGACTCGTGGTTGCCGGAGGGCACACGAAGAGTGTTGGGTTTGTCGAGTTGCGAGTCGCGACGGGCGCGCGATGCCTATTTGTTGGCGGGAATGATCGCGAGTCGGGAAGAGAATGGGCGGGTGGATCTGTTACTTGGAAAGTCGACCGGCGGTGGTGATGTGCTACAGCCGTCGAGTTTGCTTTTGGCGAGCAAAGGTGAAAAGTTGGCCCGGAGGGTGAGTAAGCTTTTTAAGGAGGTGCCGCCTCCGGAAGATGGCTTGTCGTGGCGTCACGAACCGGCCTGGGATTGTCAGGTAAAGAAATTGCCACCACCCGAGAGGTTGAGTGTGACCGCGTTTAGCGATTACTTGACCTGTCCGTTTCGTTTTTATCTCAAGCATGTCGTGAAGATGCAGGAATCCGAACCCGAGCGGATCGAGTGGAATGCGCGGGATTTCGGAACCTTGATACATGTGGTCTTGGAGGATTTTGGGCGTGATCCAGAAGCGCGGGACTTGTCCTCGGAAAAAGAAATTGGAGATTGGATCCATCAAGACCTGGAGCGTGCTCTTCAGGAACGGATCGGGCGTGAATTACCAGCGGCAATTCGCATTCAAAAGGAGGTGATGAAGAAACGGCTCTCTTGGTTCGCCGAGTGTCAGGCGGCACAGTATGCCGAGGGCTGGCGGATCACTGAAGTAGAGAAGAATTTCCAGCTGAAGATTGGTGGCATTGAAGTTCGGGGGCAGATTGACCGGATTGAAGAGAACGAGGTGACCGGAGCGAAGCGCGTGCTGGATTATAAGACCAAGAGTAAGGACCACGGGGTGGTCAAAGCTCATGCAGTGCAGATCAAGAGTAATACCAATTGGCCGGAGCATCTGAAGGAGGTGGAGGCGGTGAAAGCGATGCTGCCATTGGGGTATCGAGGAAAGGAAGCGGAGGCGCGATGGACAAATTTGCAGGTTCCTCTCTATGCGCTTGCGATGGGTGAGCTCGATTCAGTGGGCTATTTTGGTTTGGGAGCCACGCGCTCAAACGTGGGTGTTTATCTATGGCCGGATTTTGGTTCGGCTGATGTGGAAGCGGCGCGGGAATGCGCTGAGTGGATTGTTGGACAGGTGGAAGCCCGAGTGTTTTGGCCGCCTGCAGAGAAAGTGAAGTATGACGATTACGAGAAGTTACGTTTCGGAAAGTCACTCGAGAATGTCATCAAACCCACATTTACAGCATGAAGTTAAGCGAGCATCTTCTGGACAAGAATCTCATGATTCTCGCTTCGGCGGGATCGGGGAAGACCTATCAGTTGGGGAACCGGATCATTGGGATGATCGGGGCGGAAGAGATCGATCCCGAGCGCATGGTGGCCTTGACTTTTACTCGCAAGGCGGCGGGTGAGTTTGCGGATTCAGTGCTGATGAAGTTGGCGGCAGGAACGTTAGATGAAGACGAAGCTCGCAAGATTCAAGAGGCCGTCAATGGCGAGTTCGATGTTGTCGAAGTTCTCGAAAGGGTCGTGCGGGTTTTACCACGGTTTCAACTGGGAACGATTGATTCCTTCTTTTCGCAAATCGTGAGGGGCTTTCAGTATGAACTGGGTCTGAGCGGGGGGACTTTTGAATTGATCGAAGGTCGAAAGCAGGACCTCGTGATGGGTGAGCTGATTCACGGGGTGCTGAGCGAAGTGCTGGAGTCGGAGGAGGGCGATGAATTTGTGCAGGCTTTTCGTCGGGCCACGATGGGTAAAGAGGAACTGCGGGTGATCAAGGATCTCGAACAGTTTTTGAAGTCCTGGCATGGGCTTTGGAAGGCGGGATTGAGCATCGAGCACTTTCGCGGAAATGGTCGTTTTGATCATTTACCTGAGGTTGATGAGTGGGAAAAGCAGAAGCTGGGACTGTTGCAGGAGTTGAGTGACGAGTTTGAGGGGTTTGATGGCTGGACACATGGCAGCCAAGAGAAGGGGGTGATCAAGTTGTTAGAGGCTTTTAAGAAGCACACTATTGGCAGCGGAGTTCTGACTTCTTTCAAGGGGCTTTTTGATAAATTGGTTGAGGCTGTCGTCGGAGGAGGTCAGATTGTCTTGCAATACCACAAGCCCTTGGAATTTACGCAGGAGCAGTCAAAGTTGCTTTCTGACGCTACACATGGATGGTCGCAGGAAAGAAAACAATCAGGCGTCTGTGAGCTCACTTCCTTGTTGCAACTACAAGCCTCATAACTGGGAACCAATAAGTCACTGTAACAACTCTTCACAGCAACACTTTTGTCACTTTTAGTCAAATCCATTCACA
>NHEN01000113.1 GCA_002172625.1 Verrucomicrobiaceae bacterium TMED86
GTGACATCTCCGAGGAAGATCGGAAGTTACTCTACCATCACATGAGGCAATATGTGGAACTCCACGGTCGGAGACGCACCATCGGCGAATGGTATCTCCCCCGCACCGGAGGCTACCGCATGCCGGGCGGTGGCGACGTTGTGCAAAGCTCCCCCGCGATGGGCAAAGGTTTCGGTGACGTGCAGGACTACTTCCACTCCACCTTCCCCGACATGTTGATCGAGGATTTACTCGGCTTCCAATCCAAGCACAAAAAAGAATTCACCGTTCACCCTCTGCTTCCTGAGGACGAATGGGACTACTTCTATTTGGGAGACCTGCGCTACCACGATCATGAGGTCGACATCCTTTGGAAAAAAGACTGGGACGAGAGCAAGCCCGGCAATCAATCCAAGCTCATCGTCTGGATTGATGGCAAGCGGGCTGCTGAAAGCTCGAAGTTGACACGCGCCTTGCAAGTTCCACTCCCTTGACGTAAGACCACCTCTTCGCTCCGCTTCCTAACTGGTCATGTTACTATTTAAAATGGGCATCCCATTTGCGTGCCTTTTCTCTCTGATCCTTGGCACAGCGGCAAATGCTGACGAAAAGCCCGATTTCACAGACTACTGCGAACGGCTCGAACAAGAAATCCAGGGAAAGAAGCACGGCTTCCTTGCTGGAAACGTGACTTATTATGTCGGCGGATATCACGCCAGCTGGGAGCTCTACGAGGACGAAACCATCGGGTTGACCCACCCTTTTCATCACGATCTCCGCGGCCGTGGTGCCGCCCTCGTTGAGAGCGGAATCAGCGGCACCGAGAATACCGGAAGAGGAAACGACTTCATGAGCTGGGAGTTCTACAAGGACACCCGCGTTCTCTACGGCAGCGTCATCATCGATGGGAAAACTTACAAACATCCGAAGCCAACGAGCATGCGTTGGCGACCCGACAAGATGATCTGTGAGTATGAAATCGCCGGCGTTACACTCAGGGAAGAAAAATTCATCGGCGCCAATGATGCCGCGGCCTCCATCATGACAGCTTCAAAACCGGTCACCCTCCAGTTCTCCGGTCGGAGCTTCTACACTCGAAACAGCGCCTCCTCTTCCGCGACGATCAGACATGATGTCAAAAACAAGGCTCTCGTCATTTCCGAGGGCGGAACGATGAAAGCCCGCCCTGACCCCGATGGCCCTGAGCGCGTCGGCCCTTCCATCTACACCGGCATGATTACGGTGATGAGCTCCTCTCGCCAGTTCGCGGAATCCCTGGTCACAAAGAAGGACGAGGAAGGTGTCCAGCATTACACCTTTTCCGTCCCCTGCGACGCCGAAGGCACGATCGTTTCCTGGGCGATGCATGACGACGAAGCCCCCGCCCTTCAGGCCGCAACAGAGATCATCAAAAATCACCAGTCCTTGCTCTCAGCCAAGACCGCCGAAATGAACCGGCAGCTCAATGAGGAGATCCCCTACTTCCGGTGCCCGGACGACAAGTTTGTCGATATCTACTATTACCTCTGGTCGCTCTACCTCATGTATCATATCGAGGTGGGTAGAGGATGGGAACTCGAGGGACACACCCAAACCGCGGTGAACAATTTCCTCGGGCTTCACCGCTATGATGCCGCCTTCCAAATCAAGGTGGGAGCCTGGACAACCGACAAACGCAGGTTCGCCTATGGCAACGTCCTCACCTGGAAACACCTCACCACGAACAACCGCTTCCGGGAACACCCCAACGGAGCCCGGGAGATTTCTGACAATAAAGGCACCACCTGGCACAGCGGCGCCTACGGACCTGAGACTTCAGAACACGTCCTGGGAGCCTGGCAAATCTACCAACACACAGGCGACTTGGACTTCCTACGAGACGCTTACGAAGACCATTTCGAAAAACTCTTTCGTAAACGCCTCACCGGTTTCGCGATGAACGAATTCGAGGTTGGGGACGCCCTCGAAAACATGGCTCGCGTCCTCGGCAAGGAAGATGACGTAAAGCACTGGGAAAAATTGATCCGCCGTGATCCCGAACACATCCGGCTTATGTTCGACCAGCGTTGGGAATCAAACGGAGTGCCCAACTACTTTGCAGCCCCACCAAACAAGATGCTCATGACCAATGCATTTTGGGCCATGCGATCTCCTTATTTCCCAAAAGAATACGCGCAAGCGATGGTTGATTACTGGGCTCTCGATCGCGAGAAAGGCTTTTACGGCGAATGGTTCCCGCTCGCAATGGCCAAGGAATCGGCAAAGGCCTTCGCAACCCAAGACGACAATGCTTTCGGCTACACTCCCGACACCGCCTACTTCACGCTCGACGGTATGTTTCGCCAAGGTCTTGTGGCCGAGGCTACCGAACTGACCTTAAATCACCTCTCGCACTACAACTACCACGACCAATGGAAGATCCCTGTCGCCCCCGAGGCCTACGAACGCGATCTCACCCTCTTCGGCGACCAATATTCCAACTTTAATGCCGGTAAGATCCTCCTCTACCTCGAAGGCATGGGAGGCCTAAAGGTATCCCTCCCGGATCAAAAACTCACCCTTCGTCCCGCATTACCCAAAGCCTGGAACTGGATGGAGATCCGGCTTCCCATCCAGAATCAATGGACGCGAATCCACTATCGCCACGACGGAATCCAAGTCAAAGGCAGCCCGATTCCTTGGGAATTATTTAAGCAGCCCTGAAGCCACTGAGCCCACTTTCTACAAAAATAAGACCGAACTCTCAATTCCGCACTCTTGCTTGCAAATCCAAGCATTCACTGTAAACCCACTATTCTATGAAATTATTCCATTCTACCTCAACCTTACTCACTGCCCTTCTCATGATTCTAGCTTCATCCTGCTCCGACCCCGAGAATAACGAGGCTCAACCAACACTCGAAACCTCTGTCTACGGAACACTGCCCGATGAGCAGGAGGTGAAAATCTTCACTCTCACTAACGCAAACGGCATGACCGCGAAAGTCACCGAATACGGTGCCATTTTAGTATCCGTCACCAGCGCCGACAAAAATGGTAAACAAGCCGACCTAACCCACGGTTACGATGACCTCGACGGATGGCTCACCAACACTTCCTACTTTGGCTCGAGCGTGGGACGCTTTGGCAATCGAATCGCTGACGGAAAGTTCACTCTTGATGAAAAAGAGTATCAGCTCGCAACTAACAACGACCCCGGCGGTATCCCCTGTCATTTGCACGGCGGCATCAAAGGCTTTGATAAGGTTCTTTGGAAAGGCGAGCCATTCGAAACAAAGGGCGCCAGAGGAGTCAAATTCACCTACGTCAGCCCCGATGGCGAAGAAGGTTACCCCGGCAAGCTCACCGTGGAAACGACATACACGCTCAATGACAAAGACGAATTGAGTTGGGAAACACAGGCCACCACTGATGCTCCTACGATTTTGAATATCGTCCACCATTCCTATTGGAACCTCAGTGGCGATTCTTCGACCTCTATCAATGACCACGAACTCACTCTCTTTGCAGACCACTACCTCCCCACGAATGCCGGCCTGATTCCAACTGGAGAAAAAGCTCCTGTGAGCGGAACCCCGCTGGATTTCACCGAAGCAACGCCAATTGGAAAACGGGTCGAGGAGGACTTCGAAGCGCTCAAACTGGGCGGCGGCTACGACCACGCCTGGGTGCTTCGTGGCGACAAGGAGGGCGAACTCACCAAGGCGGCCAGACTACACGACCCAAAGTCGGGAAGAATTCTCGAAATCCTTACCAACCAACCCGCAATCCAATTTTACGGCGGGAATTTTCTGGATGGAAAAGCTACCGGAAAAAACGGCCAAAAATATCAATACCGGACCGCGCTCTGTCTGGAAACCGAAGGCTGGCCGGACGCTCCAAACAATCCCTCAGCTCCAAGTGCCGTCCTTCGCCCTGGAGAAACTTATCACCACATTATGGTTCACCGCTTCTCTGCGGAATAAGTTCACATCATCGAATTACACCAGGCAACCGCGCCGGTTCGACTTCTACAAAAACTGGCCCGAAATCTCAACCCCACAATCTCGCTTACCACCGCCTTTGCATCTAGTTTTCAGTCGCGGAGCTGTCGCTACGACCAGTTCACCAAAAACAAACACCGAATTATCGAGATGAGAAAAATCAAACAGACCATTCATAGAGGGAAGACCAATCCGATTCTCCTGCTTTTGGCGACCTTCGCTTGGATTTCGTGCGCACAGGCACAAGTCGAGTTTTTCTCTGAAGACTTCACCGGGCCGCTCGATACGGGTGTCTGGTCTCAAAACGGAAACGCAAATGGCCACACCGGAATTGACGACGGCTCATATGTCATGACAGCCAAACATGGCGAAGGCGGAACAAAGTTGGTCCGCTTTATTAATGGCACCGCTGGCTCATTTCGTAATGAAATCGAAGTGGATCTGGAACCCTTCCGTCTTGATGCCAATCCCGGCACCCAGTCGGATTTCAAATGGAAAATGTTCGGCCCCGACGGCTTCATGGAGATCGTTCTCAATAGCTTTGGAGCGATGCGCTTGTTCCATAATGATTCAGACGGTGGAGGCGGAAACATCCAACCCAACACCAACATCGAAATCGCGGATGGCGATCGGTTGAAGCTTTTCTATGAGTACGATATCGCCACGGATAAAATTACGGTCACCTACGCCCTCAACGACGACCCCGAAATCCCATTTTATACCGGGGGAGGCATCGATGGGCCGATTGGCGATATTATCACGAACTTTGTTGAAGTGGAAAATTTCAAGTGGGGCAGTAACCAAGCGACTGAAATCATCACCGGAATCGACTCCTGGAATCTTGTCGATCCGCTTGTCGATCCAGTCGACCCTTCAGAGCCCGAGCCGCTGGTAATCACCGAGATTGACTACGATCCTGTCGCCGACACTTTCCGCTTCACCTGGAATTCAGAGCCCGGAAAAATCTACGGGATCAACTGGGGCTTCGATCTCACCACCTGGGACTTTGACATCTCAGACGACATTGCCTCTCAGGGAACCACCACGACCTATCCGGCTCTTGAAGAGCCAGCCGAGCCCAACCCCGGGGCAACACCCGATGGTCCTCCCAAAGTGATTTTCTTCCGGGTTGAGGAGCAACCCGCTCCGTAATCGCCTGCCGGTTTATTCATTCTGTGATCTGATGTGGAAATTGCCCCTGCTATCCTGCATCGGCATCGCGTCAGGAGCTCCGGTCATTAACGAGATTCACTTCAACCCGCCGGAGAATCCGGTGAGGGAGGAGTTCATCGAAATCTACAATCCCGGACCTGAGGCGGTCGACCTCAATGGCTGGCGAATTTCGTCGGCCGTCGACTTTACCTTCACCAACCCGACGCCACTTCCGGCAGGCTCTTTCGTCTTGATTGCAGAAGACCCGGCGACGATGTCGTCTTCCTTCGGCGTGTCGGCTCACGGCCCTTGGCTTGGAAAGCTTAATTCCGATGGCGAGACGGTTCGACTCCGTGACACGACTGACTCCGTGATCGATGAAGCCGACTACAAGGTGGGATTCCCCTGGCCCGTCACCGCGAATGGCGGAGGCCCTTCAATCGAGCTCATCAACGCGGATCTCGACAACGGACTTGGCAGCTCGTGGCGGTCCTCTCTCTCCGATCCAACACCAGGCGAGATCAACAGCGTCTTCGCGTCAAATGCCGCGCCCGGCATTCGCAAAGTCAACCACTCGCCAAAGACGCCGACTTCAAGTGAAACCATCACCATTACTGCGCGGATCACGGATCCCGATGGTGTCGCTTCGGTCGCGCTCAACTACCAACTTGTCACTCCCGGCAACTACCTCCCCTCCCACCTTCCCCACCCGATCGTGAACAGACGCATCCCGGCAGCCCTCACCAACCCGGAGACTCCCCTCTCCGAAAACCCGGACTACAACGATCCCGCGAATTGGATCACCCTGTCGATGAAGGACGACGGGCTTGGAGCCGACGACCTCGCCGACGACGGCATCTTTAGCGTGGCAATCCCTCCTCAATCACATCGCACCCTGCTGCGTTATCGCATCACAGCAGAGGATGGAGAAGGCCTCGCGGAACGCGTTCCCTATCCCGATGATGCCGCGCTCAACTTCGCTTGTTTCATCTACGACGGTGTGCCCGATTACAACGGCCACTCTTCAGAGGATCTGACAACCCTGCCTCTCTACCAGGTGATCACGCGCGACGCTGATTGGCGCGAGTGCTACGCTTGGAGCTCGGCCGACAAAATCAATCAGGGTGAAGGTCACCGTGACCGGCATTTCTACAACTGGACCGGCACCTTCGTTTACAATGGCGTTGTCTATGACAATATCCGCTACCGATTGCGCGGAGCCAACGGCCGTTATCAAAAGAGCGGCAAGCGTTCGATGCGCTTTCGCTTCAACAATGGCCACTACATTCAGGCGCACCGACAGGACGGCACTCCCTTCAAGAAAAAGTGGCGCACTCTCACCACGGGAAAGGGATTCGAAAACCGTGGCACTCTCACCTACTCGCTCAACGAGGCGATCAATATGTTTCTTTGGAACAAAATCGGCCTACCTGCCCAAGACACTCTGTGGGCGCACCTACGGGTCATCGACAGCGTCGAAGAAGCTCCGGATCAGTGGCGTGGTGACTTCTGGGGCCTGCAGTATGTTGTCGAAACCTATGACGTCCGCTTTCTCGAAGAACACGGACTGCCCAAAGGAAATCTCTACAAGTTGATCAATCAGGAAAAAGGCTGGGAGCGACAACAACGATACCAAGGAGCCTTCGCACCGACCGACGGCTCGGACCACGACACCATTGAAGACTCCCTGACTGGAAACAGCAGTGAGGCCTTTATCCGCGAACATGTCGACCTCAAGAAATACTCCCTTTATCACGGCCTCTCCGAAGCAATCCGGAGCTACGACTTCTGGCCCAGTGCCAACAAGAACATGGCTTACTACTTTCACCCCGACTACACGGCCGGCAACGGAGGCAAAGGCAAGTTGTGGATCTTGCCATGGGACAGTGATGCCACCTGGGGACCCACTTTTAACGAGGGACATGACGTGGTATACAATTCCATCTTTCCCACGACCTCAACCGGAGGTGACAACGCCTCCACTCCGGAACTTTGGCCCGATTACTACAATACCATTCGCGAAATCCGTGACCTCCTCTGGCAGGAGGACCAAATCAGCCCGCTGATTGAACAATTTTCCGAAGTGATCGCGCCTATCATCCCGGCAGACTCTGATCGCTGGAAGGGCTCCCCGCCGGATGCTGGAAACTACAATGCGCTCGGCGGAAAGGGTGCGATCTCGCTCGACGCATTGGTCGAAGACCTTAACAACTTTGCGTTCGTCGGAGGAAGCTGGCCCGGCGGCAATGTGGAATCCGGTGGCCGTGCGGCGCACCTTGACAGTCTTGAAGTCACAAGCGGCGAGGCTGAGCTCATCCCCGACACCCCCACCCTCACCTATTCGGGCACTGCGGGTTTTCCGAGCGATGGATTAGCCTTCGATTCCTCTCCCTACGCAGATCCCCAGAGTGACGGGAGCTTTGCTGCGATGGAATGGCGGATCGCTGAAGTCACACCACCCGGCGGTGGACTTCTCACCATAGTCCCGGCCGGCTCGAACTGGAAGTATCTCGATGACGGGAGTGACCAAGGCACCGCATGGCGTGAACCGGCATTCGGGGACGAGAGCTGGCCCACAGGCGGCACTCCGGCCGGATATGGTGGAATTTCCGGCGTCGATACTTTCGCAACAACCATCGACTACGGCGGGATCAATTTCGACCGCCACGAAACCACCTATTTTCGGCGCAGCATCAATCTCGATGATCCCTCTGTCCTCGAATACGTTGAGTTTAACTTGCACCTCGATGACGGCGCGGTGATTTACGTCAACGGAACCGAGGTCATCCGCGACGGCTTCGATCCGGGCACGGCGATCGCCTACGATGTGCTCTCCGATGCTCCTGGAAACGAAGGCATCTTCGACAGCTTTCGGATCAGCCCATCATTCTTCGTCGCTGGCGAAAACATCATCGCCGTCGAACTCCATCAAGATTCCCGTGGCAGTAGCGATTTGGTTTTTAATCTGGAAGTCACAGCAAAAGAACCTCTGGTCCCAACCGGAGAGACCTTACAGATGGAATGGGACGCCGTTTGGGAATCCGGCGAACAAAACACCTTCACGACATCCCAGGCCATCCCATCGGCTCCGATCCGCCCCGGCAGCACCTACCGCGCTCGCGTTCGGCATCAAGACGACACCGGACGTTGGAGCCACTGGTCAGAGCCCCTGCAGTTGGTCGCATCAGCACCAGACACGACCTCTCTTGAGGAAAGCATTGTCATTTCTGAAATCATGTATCACCCCGCTGAGGCCACCCCGGCGGAAGAAGCACTTGGCTTCAGCGATGAAAGTTTCGAGTTCATCGAAATCACCAACATCGGAAATGCCACTATTGACCTCTCCGGACTCCGTTTCACCAAAGGAGTTGATTTCGATTTTCTCGAAAGTGCCCTCACCGATATCGCCCCCGGAGCACGCGTTCTAGTGGTCAACAACCAAGCCGCCTTCGAGTCACGCAATGGGGGTGGTCATCCCATCGCCGGAGAGTGGGAAGCAGGCGACCGCCTCTCCAATAGCGGCGAGCAACTCAAATTGTCATACGGCGCAGGCATCCCAATTCGTGACTTCGTCTACCTCGACGAATCACCCTGGTCTTCAGCACCCGATGGCAATGGCTTTTCCCTCACTTTAATCGCTCCCAACTCGAACCCCCACCATAGCGATCCCGCCAATTGGCGCTCCAGCGTTTCCCAAGGAGGAAGTCCGGGCGACGATGATGCCTGCAGCTTCGCCTCTTGGGTCGCAGGGTTCGGACTCACGCCAGCCGACCCGGATCTCGACATCGACAAGGACGGGATTGGCTTGTTCCGAGAATATGCTCAAGGCGGTCGGCCTGACGCCGCGCTTCCTAACGAGGGGCTCATTCATCTTAAAATCGAAGACCTCCTCATCGAGCAATCCCCTTCCCCTTACGTGCTCCTCAGCGTCATTCGCAAACTTGCCGCCGATGACCTTGAGCTCCGCATCGAGAGCAACTCGGGCTCCCTCTCCGGTCCATGGGAAAACGTCACCGACGAGTTCGTCCTCCACTCTCATCAACCCCTCCCCGGCGGAAACGCCCTCTTGCAATACCGGAGCCCCCAACGAGCCGATCCCCAACAATATTGGCGGTTAAGATTCATCGCAAAGTAGCTTCGCACACCGATCAAATGATTTCATTAGCACAGCTTCAGGTCGCCGCCTCCCTGCTCATCGCTTTGGCGAACACCAGCTGGGCACAGGTTCCAAATTTTGCAGATAACTTTGAGGGAACAGACTTAAATCCGGAATGGACCGTCATCAATCCCGCAGCCCACGACGGCTTCGATGGAACCGGTCACTATCTCATCCGCGGCCCCCAGAGTTCCACTGCCGGACTCCGACGCGACGTTGGAGGACAAGGTGACTTCACCGCCGAGGTCAGCCTTGAACTCGGTCCCTTTTTTCTCAACGGATCCGGCGGCACCCAGTCTGATCTCAAGGTTCGCTTCACCGGGCCGGGCGCTTCGCTCGAAGTGGTCTTGAACAGCTTTAAGAACCTCAGAGCCTCTTCGTCGGAACTCGGAGGCAATCTCGAAGACCCAATATCAGTGGGCGGGATCGAAGACGGAGATGACTTCAATCTTCAATTTAATTATCAGGAAGCAAGCAACACCATGACGGTGAGCTACTCCGTCAATGACGAGGCATGGAGTCAACTTACCTCCGTAGTCGGCATCACTCCTACGGCTCTGAAAACTTCCGAGATCGTCCTATTCAAGTTCGGCAACAACGAGGCAACTTTACCGCGCATCAAGCTCGATCGTTACGAGATGTCCAATCTTGACTATGCACCGATAACCTCAGGTTTGGAACTCATCTCGGGCACTGACGACAGCATCATCACCTGGGACAGCAAGCCCTCGAAAATCTACCAGGTCCAATGGTCAACTGATCTCATCAACTGGCTGCCAGCGGCGAATCATCTCCCGGCCACCCCGCCAACAAACACCGAATATCTCAAAGGGGTTAGTAGTGGGCCCAAGGGCTTTTTCCGAATCGGCGAACAGGACGCCACCACCTGGCCTCACGAGAACTACTGCACCATGCTCACTCAGGAAATCCAGGGGAAGAAGCATGCCTTCCTGGCTGGAAATGTGAGCTACTACATTGGAGGACAATACAACGTTTGGAATCTTCAGGAACACGAAACCCTGGGATTAACCCACCCCTTCCACCACGACCTGCGCGGACGCGGGATTGGCATCGTTACAGAGGCAACCACCGGAACCGGTCACGACTTTCAAGGCTGGGAATTCTATCGGGATTCCAAGGTCGCCTATGGCACGGTCCTCGTGAACGGACAATCCTTCCCTAACCCCGTCCCTAAAAAAATGTTCTGGCGGCCTGACCGAGTGATCTGCGAATACGAAGTCGGTGGCGTCGAAATTCGTGAGGATAAATTCATCGCTCTCAACGACGTCGCGTGCACCCTCATCACGGCCTCGGAGCCAATTGAAATTCAGTTCGCCGGTCAGAGTTACGTTAGCAGTAATCGCAGCGTGCAAACAACCTCCACCGTTCGCCACGACACCGCAAACAACATGGTGCATGTCACCGAGGGCGGCACGGCATTGGCGCGACCGCTTGAAGGCACCGACACCGAGGGAACGCTCATGTATGACGGAATGAGCACGGTGGTCTCAACTTCCGAGACCTTTACCGACTACTCCGCATTTAAAGATGGCGACGGACGACAGCAGTATTCTTTCAAAGTGGCCTGTGGTCCGGAAGGCGTCGCCCTTGGCTGGGCAATGCACGACACCTTTTCCGATGCA
>NHEN01000114.1 GCA_002172625.1 Verrucomicrobiaceae bacterium TMED86
GGAGGAGAGGCTCCCGGGCAAAGTCATCGTAACGCTTCTCGGCATGTTTTACTCGAGAAAGAGACGGCAAGGCCTCAAAGACCGGTTCAGGTCGAACGACTGGTGGAGTCGCACTGGCTCCCCTGCCTTCAACAATATGGTGATGTCGTCTAGCATCGAGATTCCTGATTGTTTGGGTTAAACCACTGGGCCAGGATAGCTCCAAGCGAGCCGCGGTTGACGCCTCGCCCAATCCAAAATGCAAGATGGCCTGGTCACTTCCCAGGTATCCGCGGGAGGTCACGAGAGTTCGCAATTGCGGAGTCTCATCATCGTCATTCGTGAACAGTTTAGCCTCTACTCCGATTCCTTGCTTGTTGGACTTGGTTCCTTCAAAGGAGAGCGTGAGGCTGTTTCCAGCATCAGCTCCGGTATTGTGATAAATTGCCACCGGCCCATCAAGACGCACGCTGACAATGTCGAGCGCGCCATCCTGGTCAAGATCACCTACGGCACAACCGTAGCTCATTCCATAATAATCCAAGCCCCAGTCCTTGGAGGTGTTTTCAAAATTCATCCCACCGAGATTTCGAAAGACCCTGTTATGCTCTTTGAGAGGTGGGAGATGACGATAGCGCTCCCATTGGGTCAGTTTACGATCCTTCTTTTTCAATTCCTCGTCGTCATTCTCGTTGAAATTCCGTGACATCCCACACTGGAAATAGGCATCATTGAGACCATCGTGATCGAAGTCACACAGACGGACAGCCCAGGTCCAATCCGTGCTGTCCAGGCCGGAGAGAAAGGCCCCCTCTAAGAACCGGCCATTGCCAGCGTTCAAGTAGACTCCGTTTCTCATCAATTGGACCGGCTCCACATTGTCCATAAACCACGCGAAGGCCGACATGCTCCCCATTGCCGTTTTCTGCTTGAAGTGATTGCTCCCCGCCATGTCGGCAATCAGGAAATCAGAGAGACCATCGTCATTGAGATCGCCAAAATCCGCTCCCATGGAAAACCAAGCAGTGTGGCCCACGGCCATGTTTACCACATCGACGAAGGTGCCATCACCACGATTCACGTAGAGACAATCGGCATCGTTGAAGTCATTACCGACCCAAAGGTCGAGCCAGCCATCTCCGTTCCAATCCCACCAGGTTGCAGAAAGTCCGTGGCCCCGGTGGGTAATTCCAGCCCCCTTGTTGGCGACTTCAAATTTACCAGCGCCGTTATTTCGACACAGGAGATCCGGGCGCCCCACAACAACGGACTCCCAATGATCCTCTCCCGTTTGCCGGGCTTCGTAAAAGCGTTCAAACTTCTCAATCACCTTGGGCTTTCCATCAGGCCCCTGCTCAATGGTTTTCTCCGAAGGAAACCCTTCCGGGCGATACCACCGGTTGGTGAGAATGTAGAGATCGAGATCACCGTCACGATCGTAGTCACAAAAAGATGGCGTGTGGCAGGCATCAATGAAATCAAGTCCCCATTCTTTCGCGGACTCAATAAAAGTGCCGTCGCCATTATTCAGAAAAAGTTGGTTGGGAGAAAGGTAGTTGCAAACGTAAAGATCGACGTCTCCGTCGTTGTCGATATCAGCGGCGGCACATCCAATGGCCCAGGCGTTCCCACCGTCTACTCCCGCCTGACTGGTCACATCGGTGAACTGCATTCTCGAAGTCTGACGATACAGCTTATTGGGAACAGCCCCCCCGGCAAAAAGAATATCCGGTTTGGTATCTCCATCGAAATCAGCAATCGCAACCCCTCCGGTAGACATCGATGAAGCATAAAGAAACCTTAACTCATGACTTTCATCGATAGGATTGACAAAATCCACTCCACTTTTTGAGGTGTCGAGCTCGACGAAACGAGTCTCTGCACTCGGAGGACGCTCCTTGAATGGCACGCTTCCCACGGCGCTCCGCAAGACACTCTCAGAATCCTCCTGATTAGATTCAGACTTCTGCGAATCACAGGAACAAAGTAAGCAGGAGATTCCGATATGTGGGAAAATAAACCTAGGGAAGGCTCTAAGGGTCATTGATCGAGTGTGGTGAGGTAATCGAAAAAACGACCGATGCCAAGGCATCGGTCGTTGATTGAAAAATTGTCTTTCTTTGGATTCAATCACCGAGCCTAACGGCGGCGGCGAAGAAGAGCGAGACTAGCGAGACTCAAGAGAATTCCGCTGGTTGGTTCCGGGATAGCAACCGTCGCAAGAGCCTCGATCTGAGCAGCTGAGAGAGTCTCATCGTAAACTCTCACATCATCAAGATCTCCCTTGAATGATCCCTTGTTACGGGAAGTTCCAACCAAAAGGGCTTCGACTCCGTTACCACCATATGCACCAAACGCACCACCACCACCACCAGTAGCGACAGAGACTCCATCAACATAGATGGTCTGTAGTCCATCGCCAGCGGTGTTGGTCCATGCAACGTGATGCCATACTCCAACTTCAGTTAGAGTAGTTCCTGAGTTAATATCGTCACCCCAGTGGCCCGACCAATGCTGATTACCTCGGGAGCCAAGGTGAAGGACGTTACCAGCATTTGAACCAAAGACCATGTTGTCGTTTGCTTGACTGCCATACCGAACCCAAGCCGCAAACGTATAAGATTTATCCCCACCGAGCTGCAGAGAATCAATCGTGCCTCCAGTGCCGATGTGAGGAGCTCCAACTCCTTCTAGGTTGTCACCAGACGGAGTAAGCGAGAGGTAGTTGGTAGTCAACCCACCAGGACCTGCGCCAGTAACAATCGTTGCTGTTCCACCTGCTGTTCCACCAACGGTTCCGTTGGCGCCCGAGGTGCCAGCGTTTGCGATACTAGCGGCATCAGCGAGAGCTCCCGCTGTTTCTGATTCAAAATCATAGACGATCAAATTGGCTGCCTGTGCTGACGCACCAATGGCCAAACCAAGGGCTATGCTTAACGTTTTTGTGTTTCTCATGTTGTTATGGATAGTGTTGTAGATTGGGTATTTCGAAGCTTTTGGGGGTAAGGTTCTGAAAGAAAACTCGATCTAAATCGAAAAGACAACCTAAAAATGGAATATTTCTCTCTAAAGTTTTATTTCCAAGCTTTTTACGAGATGAAGGCTGGATGATTCTCCGTCTTGATCCACCTAATCCGACTCATTTCATGAGATCTTTCAAACTAGCCATTCCGGTCCTCCCACTGGGCATCACATCGCCCACAAAATCACTCAAAATACTGATGGATAGATTATTAAGATTTAAACAGGTCAATACTTCGAAGGAGCGAGACTGCTGCAGGAACCGACAGCTCGGGCCTACGTCTCGAACTCAAGTCCAGAATGACGATCAAAAGGAGCGGAATTAGCAAAATTATCACCATCCGCCCCACCTCTACGTGGCCACTGGAGCTCCAATCGGTGTGGAAAAACCACTCCTCTCGCTCAAATACGGCCTTAACAGTGAGGCGACCGAATATGGATGGAAAAATCGCTAGCGCTTGAAGGCTTTGTCTTTGGGATTTCCACCCGACATCATATAGGCAACCAAATCCGCGAGCTCATCTGGATTAAGCGAATTGATCAATCCCGGAGGCATCATCGAAAGGGGAAGCGGAGTGCGTCTTTTGATTTCTGACTTGGGAATTTCGATGAGAGAATCCGGGGCGAAAGGGTTGGTCATAATTAAGATGCTCGTCTCGCTCTCCCCTCCCTCGCGACCGATCACGACCGAGCCGTCTTTTTTGGTAATGGTCTCACTGCCATACTGATCAGAAATCACCTTGGATGGCTCGACAATGTTCTCAAGGAGATCCGCCAAAGTGTAGCGGTTCCCCGAACCGGTGAGATCGGGTCCGATCCCACCCCCTTCTCCGGCCATGCGATGACAACTGGCACAGGCGGTAGCCGCGAAGAGCTCCTTTCCTCGCGCGAAGTTCCGTCCGCTCTTGCGGGTCGCGAGTTCCTTCACTGCCTCTGCAACCGACCAGGAACGGCCCGGTCCCTCCGGCCCTTTGATATTGGCCATTGCCGGTGGTGGTGTTTTTGACAGCTTATCCAGCGCCTCTTTTTCCTTAGCAGGCGCGATGTTCTTCATGGCCTCGTTGCGGATGTTCTCAATGAATTTCTTCAGGCTGTTGCCGCCCTTCCACTTGTTCGCGCGCGGGAACCAGGAGAAGTAGGTTTTTCGTAATTCCGGATTCCAGCCAGCCGTGGCATTCCGAAGAAGGAAGAGCAAACTATACTGCTGCAAATTCGGCCGGCTATTGTGAGTTGCCCGTGCCGCTTTGGCGTAACGATCATTACGATTGAGAACACCCTCATTTGTGAGCGCAGTGTGATCATCCTTGGCCGTCGCCATCAACTGAAGCGCCGTGGGCACGACCGAGGGCTCTTTGAGATAGATTAAAATCTCCGCGAGATCCCGATCAACAATGTTGTCTCCACTCGGAAAGAGCGGAAGGAAGCGCTTCACAAGTTCTTCCTTTTTCTCAGGCCCGCCCATACGCGTGAAGGCCAGCGAGTGGGCACGTAACCAAGCCAGCAATTGCTCCCGACTCAGAGACTTCGGATTGAGTCTTCCGAGCGCTTGCAAAACCGCAGCCTGCTCCTTCTTCACTCCAACCCGGGCCAGCCCGACCATTCCTTCGATCAATGCCCAGGGATTTTTTTCTCCCAATACCACAGCGCCCCAACCCGATGCCTTCTGTCGCTCCAAGGCAACCCGGGCGGCATAACGCACATGTCGGTCTTCGTGCCCCAAATACTTCAGCGCTTTTTTCACTGATGCCATACTGCCCTTGCCTTCATGAAGGGATTCCAATTCACGACGCAGCTTCGCCTCCGCAGTCAGCGGCAGGGCCTTGACCGGAGCCGTCGATTCCTTCCCGGTATACCTCACGCGATAAAGCGCCGACTGCGTCCGGCGTCCACCAATCATGAAATACATCGCGCCATCCTGGGGATGAATAATGACATCGGTCAGCGGCAAAGGACGTCCGCTCACGAACTCCTCTACTTTACTGGTATAACCACCACCTGAAGCCACAGGGTGAACGGCATACATCGTCCCGTAGGTCCAATCGTTGATAAAGATCGCCCGCTGATACTTTGCTGGAAATTTCGCGCCGGTTCCCATCACCACGCCGGTCGGACTTCCAGGGCCAATGTCCGCGACAGGTGGCAAGGTGTCGGGATAATGATTGGGCCACTTGCCCGTTCCCGAACGCCATCCGGCGTCGAGGCCACTCACCGCATGATACACCCGCGTCGGGCGATACCACGGTGAGCCAAGATCCCATTCCATATCGGCATCGAAGACAAAAAGCTCGCCGTTCTGATCAAAGGCCGCGTCAAACTCGTTGCGGAATCCATAAGCGATCATCTCGATCTCCTTGGCGTCCGGATCGGTTTTTAACACGAATCCTCCCGGCGCCAGTTTACCGCGGGCGTGTCCATTACCATCCCACATCCGAGGAAGAAGGTGGTCTTCACTCCACGCTTTTGCAGGGCGGGAGCGGTCAATCTTCTCGGGCTCGTTGGTATGATTTCCAAAAACAAGATGCAGCGACTTACCATCCGGACTCGGAATAATGCTGTGCAAGCCATGCTCTCCTCCACCCTTGAATTCACGAAGGAATTTCTCTTCATCAAATTGGCCGTCATTGTTGGTATCGCGAAGTCGATAAAGACCACGCGCACCCTTCTGCTCGTTCTTCAAAAGATACAGTGCACCATAAACATAGCAGAGCCCGTGCGCTCCCTCGACCTTGGTGTTTAATTTCTGAACTTCCACTTCTCCACCCGCCTTCGAAAGAATGACCCGGTAAAGACCACCATACTGATCACCGGTGATGAGATTCCCTTTCGGATCCACCGTCATCGCGACCCACGATCCCTGCTGGCCCTTCGGCACGGTGTAGAGTCTCTCGGCCTCGAAACCAGGCAAGGTAATCACTTTGTCCGCCACCGGTCCGGGAGCTGATCCCCCGCCACCTCCATCCAAAGCCTTCCCCCACGGAGCCGCGCCATACTTTGCAATCACCGTAGCTGGCTTCCAGCTTGTCGACCCTTCCGCTTGCGCTTCCCAATTTCCGCCCGACTCGACCCAGGTCACCTTGCCATTTTTTTGCTTCAAACTCAGTCGCGCCACCAATCCAGCCACGCCTCCTTCGTTCTTCCCTTTGATCGTCAGCACATTCGTCCCAACCTTCACCATATCCGTCAAATCCCGCTGCGTCGCCTTCTGCCAATCCGGATTAGTCGCCACTTTCTTGCCATTCAAAAGAGCCACCGCACCATTGTCACAAGTAAATTCCAGCTTCGCCATGGAAACTCCACCCCTCGGAATCTCAAAATTGGTGCGAAAAGTCGCCTTGTCATTAGCCTTGGGAGACTTCGAGGACCAAATCCAGTTCGGCGCGGCCATCGCCGGGGCCAAACCGAAAAGGAAACAAAGAACGGAGAATAAAAAGAGAGACTTTTTCATAAGATCGGGGGTTTGATACGGAGGCTTTCTTGTGTCCTTACGAAAAGTATCGCTTCTCTTGAATCCGAATTCGAGCTCACACAATCGGGCGCATTCCTGACAGTTGATGAATCCTCTTTTTTGAGGCAGGCTTTGCCAGCATTTGTCTACGATGATTCGACCTTTCCTACTCTCCCTCGCAATTGTCTCGCCCCTCCATGGAGCCGATTTTTTCGTTTCTCCTGATGGAAGTGACGAACATTTGGGAACAAAGACCGAGCCCTTTGCTACTCTGCCCCGTGCTCAAAAGGCCGCGCGTGCGGAGCATGCTAAAAACCCACAGGATGGTGTGACCGTCACCCTCCTCCCCGGTCGCCATCAACTCACCGAACCTCTCGTCTTTGACTCTGCGGACTCCGGAACCGCTGAGGCACCCATCGTCTATCAATCTGAAGGCGACGCCGAAATCAGTGGTGGCACGCGCATCACCGATTGGGTCGTTGATCTCGACCGCGCCGGAATTTGGAAAACCAAAGTCGCCCCCCTCCCCAGCTTCGAAAACCTCTGGATCGATGGACGTCGCGCCGTTCGGGCCCGCACTCCCAACTGGTGGCACTTCAATTCCCTCCTCGACGTCATTGAAGAACCACTCAACGACAAACGGGTCAAACACACTTTCGAAGTTCCCGCCCGAGACCTCTCACTACTCGCAAACTTGCATGAGCAAGAACTCAAAGATGTTCAGGTCATGGTCTTCCACAAATGGGATACCACCCGCGAGTTTCTCCAGTCCGTCTCTCCCGGGCAGGGCGAGTTCATCACACACGGCTCGAAGATGAAGAGCTGGAACAAAATGAACCGCAACTGCCTCTACTATTTTGAAAACTTTCTAGGAGCGCTCGACTCGCCTGGCGAATGGTTTCTCGATCGTGACGGCTGGCTCTACTACCACCCCCGTGAAGGTGAAGACATGCGCGCTGTTGAGGTCATGGCGCCCCGAATCGAAAATCTCGTTCAAATCACGGGCACGCCGGACAAACCGATCAGACATCTTGCCTTTAAAAACCTGAACTTCCGCCACAGCGAACTCCTTACTCCCTCAACCGGAGTTCCTCCCACCCAAGCCGCCATGGCCATCGATGCTGCCGCGATTCGGGTGAACCATGCCGAACAAATCTCCTTCCAAAACTGCACCGTCGAAAATATCGGAGGAACCGCCTTTTGGTTTCGCGAGGGAGCAAAGCATTGCACGGTAAAAGACACGCGAATCTTCGACCTCGGGGTGAGTGGCGTTCGTATTGGGGAAACCAAAACCCTCCCTGACGCCACCCGCACCAGTCACATCACCATCGACAATTGCATCATCCACAGCGGAGGCCGCAAGGCCCCCTGCGCCGTCGGCGTCTGGATCGGACACAGCGGCGACAACGTCATTAGCCACTGCGATGTCGCCGACTTTTACTACACCGCCGTCTCCGCCGGTTGGGTTTGGGGATACGGACCCAGCGATTCCAAACGCAATCGTATCGAAAACAACCACCTCCATCACATCGGCTACCGCATCCTCAGCGACATGGGCGGCGTTTACACCCTCGGGAAGTCCGAAGGAACGGTTGTCCGGAACAACCATATCCACGATGTTCTCTCCACCCGCTATGGTGGATGGGGCCTTTACCCCGACGAGGGCAGCACCGGCATCCTTTTCGAGAACAACCTCGTCTACCGGGTCCGCGACGGAGCCTTCCATCAACACTACGGCAGGGACAACATCGTCCGAAACAATATCCTCACCTACAGCAAAGAAGGACAAGTCACCCTCACCCGTTCCGAACCACATCGCTCCTTCACCTTTGAAAACAACATCGTCTACTTTGACGGAGGCCACCTGCTCGGTGGACGAGGCTGGGCTGACGGAGCCAAAGTCAACCTGCGCCAAAACCTCTACTGGCGCGCCGACGGGAACCCCATCGACTTCGACGGTGAAAGCTTCACGCAATGGCAGGCCGAAGGAAAAGACCAGGACTCAAAAATTGCCGATCCGCTTTTTCACGATCCCGCGAATTACGACTTTCGTCTGAAGTCTGATTCCCCCGCCCTCGCAATGGGATTCAAACCTTTCGACATTTCCAAAGCCGGCGTCAGAGGCGACGACTGGCGTGCCCTTGCCAAAACCACCACCTTCCCCGAACCTTACCTCGTCCCCGAACCACTGCCGAACATCCTTCACGACGACTTCGAACGCGGGAAGCTCGGTGGACTCTTTCGAAAAGCAACCCTCAGCCACGAGGGAAACGAAAGCCTCATCTCCATCTCCAAGGAAAAGGACAACCACATTCTCAAACTCCAACGCCACCCCGATCTCAAACAAGGCTACAACCCCCACTTCTACTGGGACCCAAATCTCACCTCGGGAACAGGCACCCTCTCCTTCCGCGTGCGACTCCAGCCCAACTCAAGCCTCCAATGCGAATGGCGCAGCAAGGGACCCAGCTATAGAAAAGGTCCCAGCCTCTCTTTCAAAAATGGTAGGATCTACAACCGTCATCGAGAACTTGTCAACTACCCCGTCGGCACCTGGGTCACTGTCACTATCGAAGCCGCAACCGGAAAAAAGAACAGCAGCTGGAAAGCCACCATCATCCACGAAGATGGCCTAAAATTTGAATTCACCGATCTCCCCTGCGATCCCGAGTGGACCGAACTCAACTGGCTCGGCTTCACCTCCGGCGGAAGCAAGGAGGCCGTCCTCCACCTCGACGACCTTTCCTTCGACTCCCGATAAAAAAAGAAACCCTCCTGAGCCCCGCTCGTTCGAGACGGGGACTTAAGAAGGTTCTGCACACCTGAGACAGAGAAACCCGAGCTTACTTCAGCTCTTTGATTTTGATATTCTTCCAGGCAGCGGTGAACGGACCCGCTTTCTTGCCGATTCCGTGTACCTGAAGTCCAAAGTGCCCCTTGGGATGGGTCTTGAAAATCTCCTCATCTGAGAGATCGGAAATTTGTACCCCATTAATCCAGGTTTTAATGTTTACCCCGTTGGCCACGATGCGGAAATGATTCCACTCTCCGTCTTTGAAATTCTTGTGCTTCTTCAACAGATCTTTCGGCGTCAACCAACCACGACCGGTGGCCTCACCATAAATATATCCGGCTTCAGCACCACCTCCGCCACTGGCTTCGATCTCCACCTGGGGACCGAATAAGCGACCTCCAAATTTGTCCTTCTCGACATTCTTCAGAAGAGAACGAATCTGAATTCCTGAGTTCAGCGAGTTGTGAACCTTAACATCAAACTGGATCTCGAAGTTGGCATACTGCTTGTCGCTCACCAAAAAAGTATTCGGACTTCCCTTTTCGGTCGTTCCCACAATGGCATCGCCCTCAACTTTGTATGTTGCCTTGCCGCTCTTGATCGACCATCCGGAAAGATCTTTGCCGTTAAAAAGGGAAACCCAACCCGCCTCGTCGGCAAAGGCACTGGAGTGAAATGCAAACACTGCGGTCAATGCCGCGCAAAAAGGAATTTTAATCATAAATTTTTATTGGTTTTCGGCAGAGAATTTCGCCGGGCTGATGATTACGTCCACTTTCTAAAAATCTTACACCGCTTACTTCGGCACCCGACCCACCGGGCGCCGTCCGGTGCCTTTGCGCTTGAGCGACCCATCGCCCAGGTCCTTGTATGCCTTCTCTGCAAGCGCAAGGAGTCGCTTAAGTTCCTCCGGCATTTCTCCCGCGAGATTCTTCTTCTCGGAAACATCGGACTTCAGATGATAAAGCTCCGGCTCCTTGATCGTGTTCGCAGAATATCGGTTCGGAATACCATCCTCCCCTCCGGGCTTTCCCGCCATGGTACGATACTTGTGTGGCAGAATCAATTTCCACGACCCCGAAATCACCGCCTGTAACTGGCTATTGGCATAATAAATGTAGTAAGCTTCCTGAGGGCTCTTCGCATCTTTCTTGCCCGATAACATCGGCCAGATGTCTTTACCATCGATCTTATGCTCGGGCAGGGATGACTTCGTGAGCCCGGCAATCGTAGGATACAAATCGATCGTCATCGCCGGATTGTCATTCACTGATCCCTCCGGAATCCTTCCCGGCCAACGTGCGATAAAGGGAACGCGCACGCCACCCTCCCAGGAAGTTCCTTTCCCTTCACGAAGCGGGTCTGCCAATCCCGAGTGCTCCCCGTAGGAAAGCCAAGGCCCGTTATCCGAAGTGAAAATCACCAGAGTATTGCGATCCAACTCGGTGCGCTTCAACACATCCAAGATCTGCCCTACCGACCAATCGATTTCGGCAATCACATCGCCATAGATCCCTCGCTTTGTTTTTCCGCGAAACTTATCGCTTACATACAGCGGAACGTGCGGCATGCTGTGGGCCAAATAGAGGAAGAAAGGCTTGCTGGTATTCTTCTCAATAAACTTCACCGCCTTCTTGGTGTAATCCGTCGTGAGTTGTTCCTGGTCCTTCGGCGAGACCTTTGGATTAATGACTTTCGTTCCCTCGATCAGCGGGAGATGCGGCCAACGCTTGATCCGCTTCTCCATCGGCAAATGCCGCACTCCCGGATGATACGGCCACATGTCGTTCGAGTAAGGCAACCCGTAGTATTCATCGAAGCCATTGTTCGTTGGTAAAAAGCGCGGATGGTCACCCAAATGCCACTTTCCAAAACACGCCGTGGCATACCCATTCTGCTGGACTAATTCTCCCATTGTAAGTTCGTCCAAACTCAAGCCGATCTTGGAATTTGGTCCCAACGCTCCGTTAATCCCCACCCGAGTATTGTAACACCCGGTCAGCAAGGCCGCCCGCGATGCCGAACATACCGCCGACGCGACATGGAAGTTGGTAAACTTAATTCCCTCCTCCGCCATCTTATCGAGATGCGGCGTTTCATACCCTTTCGCCCCAAAACACCCCACGTCGGAGTATCCCAGGTCATCACAGAAAATCACCACGATATTGGGTGGCTTGGCGGTCAACGGAATCACTGCCACAGCAGCGAGGGAACAAAAAATTAAGAGCAATTTCATGAGAGAATATAGGCTACCTCGATACCTCTCAGCTTCCCAAAATCTTACGAGAGTGGATGAAAATGTTCCTCCTCAACATTCACTCTTCAGCACCTCTCTTAATCATCCCAATCACCTCCCACATCCCTTTGCTTCGCCACACAGACTCCTTGAATTGAAGATCCCAAATAGCCAAACCAAGCGAAACATCTGATTTGATCCACGCAAGATGTTCAAGAGCCGGCTTCCGCTGCCACTTCGCAGCGTCGCTCGCCCCCCAGAAGCTCTTTTGCGAAGTGATCTCCAGCGGCAGCTCTGATAAATTCATAAGATCTCCAATCTGCAGCACTGCGTATGACACCCCAATCGGTGAAACTTCCCCGTCCGCCCGCCCGTATAA
>NHEN01000115.1 GCA_002172625.1 Verrucomicrobiaceae bacterium TMED86
GCCCGGGCTTTTTTCACGCTTCAGCCAGACGGCGGGAAGGAAGGCAAGGTCTCCCTTGATGTCGAGAAGAGGGCCTTCGGGTTCGCGGGCATTGCCTTTGAGGATGAGTTGCTGGTTTTTGGTTTCAAAGGAGGTGCGGAGATCGACCGGAGGGAGTTTGGGTTGGTCGCTTTGGTGGAAATCGATGAGAGAGGCTGTTCCTTTAATCTGGGGTTCCGAGGAAGTGCCGGAAAGGTCTAGGTTGGCTTCGACCACACCTTTGAGGGTTTTGGGAATGGGGGCGAACTTTCGAAGTCGCTCAAAGGAGAGCGGTTGGGAGGCGATTTTGAATTCGAAGGGCGTGTCGTTTTGAAGGACATCATCGAGCGACTTGAGATTGAGCGGAGCGGGAAGTTTGCCGGAGGCCTTGAGCAAGGTGTTACCGGATTCGATGAGATTGAGAGAGGTGACAGTGAGGAAATCATCCTGCCATGAGAGGGCTCCTTCGAGGTGTCCTTCGGGGGTGAAGACTTGAATGTTGTCTAAGGTGACGGACTTGGGCCAATCCCAGGACCCGGTCGCAGTAGTGACGACCTGGGGTTCTTTGAGATTGGCTTGTTGGAGGTCGAGAGTTCCCTGATGGGCTTCATTTGAGAGGTCTCCTTTCGCAGTGAAATTGAGGGCCAGAGGTCCGGTGAGGGTTTCGTGAATGAGTTCGCCGTTTTGAATTTCACCATGGAGCTTGGCGGAGTAGGTAGAGGACTGGAGATCGTAGTTGGCCTCAAGTTGAATTTCTTCCAGAGCAACGGCATTTAGGGAGGCTTTTTGGTTGGCGAATTTCAATTGTCCCGAAGTCTCGGGCATCTTTGGGTAGGTGAGGTTGAAGGAAAGTTGGGCGGTGCTTTCGAGGATTTCTTCGTTGAGGAAAACCGAGCCTTCAGCGGTGAGCTGATCCTGATAGCTGAGTTCGATCTTGGTTTCGTTTCCAAAGATTTCGAATCGATTTTCTCCGGAAGCGTTCAGTGAGATTTTTTGGTCCTGATAGATGGTGTCGAGCTCGGCGCGAACTTGTTGGTCGTTGAGTGAGCCATTGAGGTCGATGGATTGAATGAGCCGCTCCTCCCATTGGAGCATTGTTCCGGTCAGGTTGACTTCGTTTTGAGTAAGCGAGAGCTTGGAAAGAGTTCCGCCAACGGGGAGTTCCGGGTCGTAAAGTGAAGCGGCTATTTTGAGGTCAAGAGAGGGTGAGTTGAGCGCGAGCGAGAATTCGCTTTTGAGATTCGATGACGCTGAGAGCATGGCTCCGGCGAGTTCCATCCCGGTGGTGATTTCGCCATCAATTTTATAAGCAAGGTCGCGCAAGCCCAGGACCTGAAGGATTTGCAGTTGCTCGACGGAGATGGACTCGCTGTTCCAGGTGATAGTGCTCGATTGAGTCCGGGCGGTGCGCCCCAGATGGTCGGTGATGCTGAGATCTTCGAAGCGATAGTGTTGTTCGTTTGGAGAATGTTTGAGGGCGGCAAGAGTGAGTCCAAAATCCATTTCGGCGGCTTTCGCTTTGAAATCCATTTGGGTGATGGTGATCTTGGCGGGTTCCAGAAATCCGCGAACGAGGTTGAGGGTTTCGGAGAGGGGGGCGGGACTTTCGGCCGGGGATGAGGGGACTTCAGGCGATGATGGCCTCGGAGCGTCGAAATCGAGATAGATGACGAGATCCGCGATCTCGATTTCCTCGAGTTCTTTTGAGAGCAGTGATGAGGGAGACCAGGAGAGGGCGACCTTGGACGCTTCGGCTTTCTGAATGAGTCCGTCGCTTTTTAGGGCGATGTTTTCGAGGGAAAGGCCATCGAGGAGGGATCCAGAAACGGTGAAGTCACCGGAGAGGTTTTGTTTTTCGAGTTGGGCGGCGAGGGTCGTTTCAACGGCCCAGCGGGCACCGGGGCCATTGGCCCAAATTCCAAGGGCAATCAAGAGCACAAGAAGAACCCCAAAACGCTTCTTCCAACGGTGGCGTGGTTTGGGTTGTGGTTCTGATTTTTCGGGCATCGCTCGGCTGTCGTCACTATGACGAAAATTCGGGACATTTTATTGCCCGAATCGGTCTAAATAGCGAGTGACATTTCTCCAGCGATCCCGAGAGCGTTAATTGGCAAATTTTTGGTAGGATTTTGCGACGGCTTCTTTATCGAATTTGCCGCTTTCCAGAAGAATCCCGTAGCGCTGG
Source organism: Verrucomicrobiaceae bacterium TMED86 (assembly GCA_002172625.1). Lineage (GTDB taxonomy): Bacteria > Verrucomicrobiota > Verrucomicrobiia > Verrucomicrobiales > Akkermansiaceae > SW10. The sequence continues at coordinate 2,204 of NHEN01000115.1, forward strand.
GTAAGGGTCTTTCCTTTCTTCAGGTTGTAGTCACCCGATTCCTTTTCGCCGAAATCTTTTTTGCCGAAGGGATTGGCTGCGATGAGTCCGTATGTGCGGGCGTGCCACCAGGTTGGGTGACGGAGGTTTTCGGGGTGATCCATCATGGTGATGACGGTGGCCTGGCCTTTGGAGTCGGGGCCGTGAACCGAGACCCACTTGGCGCGCTTGCCCCAGACCTTCCCGTCAATTTGGCCCTCGGAGTTGGCGAGCTGTCCCTTGGCGACATTTCCCTTGTGACGGAGAGTGGGCGCAATACGGAGGGCGAAAGAGCCTTCCTTGGTATCGGCAAACTTGGCGTCGATTTCGGCGGTGATCTGGGAATTCACCACGATTGAGAGGGCTTTGTCGCTGAGCTTTTCAAATTGGTAGGTCCGCTTTTCCTTAAGGATGATTTTGTCCTTGTGGGTCCAGTGGAGATTGGCGGTGAAGGTGCCGCCTTTGACGTTCTCGAACGATTGATGCTGGATCTTGGAGTTGTGTTTCGGGTCGTGCCAGAAATCGTGACCGTTGACATTTCCGTGGGTGAACCAGAAGGAACGGTGGTGCGGGTGGTCGCTTTGTTCGCCCGCGACGTCTTTGACCATGGGGAAGCTGCGGGTGAGCCCGGTTCCGCCGGGGCCGACGAGTGGATAGAGGTAGGGGACCGAGCTATCGGTGCGATATTCGGTGATCAGTTTGTCACCGTCGAAGATTTTTAGGGAGCTGTCGGTTTTTTCCGAACGAAGTTCAGCGGTGGAAATCCCGGTCAGGGTTGCGGAGAGGAGGAAAACAAGTGGTTTCATGGGTTTATTAGTTATCGGGATTGTTCTTCGGATAAAAGAACGGATGTTGAGGGAATAAAATTGCGGTGATCTGCTCTTAATCACCATAACAGGGGAAAGGATGGAAGAATTCGCAAATCTCGTCGATCAGTATTATCAAGCGCTTTACCGCTTCGGGTTTTCGCTGGCGAAAGACCCCGACCGGGCCTCGGATCTGGTGCAGCAGACCTTTGTGATCTGGGCCTAGAAAGGCCACCAGACCTCTCCCGGAGCTTTAAGGATAGAGCACAGCAGAGACTCCTTGCCTCTGCTGTGGGTTGGTGATGACGAGGGTCCAGCAGGGCATGTCGCGTCCGGCGAGGAAATAGCTCTCGGCATTGTTGGCGGTTTTTCGGGCGCCCCACCACCCGATCCCCAAGCTAATAAGGAGGAAGGCGATGATGATCCAGTCTGCGATATCGATCATCGTGACCTAGTTTTTTGGAATGTCCCAGGCGGTGAGCCATTGGTGGGATTTTTTTTTGAAGCCCCGGGAGAGGAGGGTCTTTTCGATGTCAGGAAAGTGAGCCGCGCCGTAGAAGATGCCGATCTGTTTTGAGCCCTTCTCGATTTCCTGATCGAGGACGGCGAAGCATTTTTTGTTTCGGTCGGTGATGATGACGGATTGTCCGCCGAGACCGCCCATTTGTTCATCTCCCTTGCCCAGCGAGTGGACGACTTCGAGCTTTACCGCGTTGGAGTTGCCGGAGATGAGGGTTTGCAGGAGTTTTTCGGGAGAGAGTTGTGCTTGTTCTTCGGCCCCTTCCGCAGCCTTCATCGCGAAGGAAAGGATGGTCTCGCCGCGTTCTTCCTGAAGCTTTTCGAATTCCTTTAAAGTGAAATCGGCGTGGACGAAGTTCTTGGCGGTATAGTCGATTTCCTTCTTTTGCTCCGAGAGATTGAGGAAACGAGCGACCATGGCGTAGGTTTTTGCCATGGCGGAAATGTCGACGACTCCATCTTTGGCGGCGTTGTTTTGGATTTTGGCCATGTTTTCGCCTCCGATCATTTCGAAGAGGAGCTTGTCTTGCTTTTTGAAGCGGGCGGTGAGTTTTTCGAAGTAGGCCTTGTCGGCGATGTGAACCGCCCCGATGAGACTGACGGAAAGGTCTTCTTTTTGGTAGGTGGTGATGCCGGTCTGCAGACGGGCGGCCTTTTCGTCCTCATCGACCCGAATGAAGTCGGTGGCTTTCTCAGCTTGGGTATTGAGGGTGAGGGCGCAAAGAATGGCCGGAATCCATTTCATCCTGAAATGCTGGGATAATTGCTGATTTGGAGCAATCTCCGAAATTCCGGTAATGGCTGGCGTTGCGGTTGGGGCGATTTTGGCGTAGGACTGGCGGTAGAGCAAATGTCTGGCGAATTACGATACTGTGAGGATCTTTTTAACTACTCGCGACGGGAGTCGAGAGAGGTGACGGTGGGGAATGTCAAAATGGGGGCCGGGCATCCGGTGGTGGTGCAGTCGATGATTACTTCCGATACCCGCGACACCGAGGCCTGTGTGGCTGAAGTGTTGCAGCTGGCTGAGGCCGGATGCCAGATCGTGCGGATCACGGCGCAGACCCGCAAATATGCCGAGAACCTTGAAAATATCCGTGATGGAGTGCGGGCGGCGGGTTGCGAGGTGCCGTTGGTGGCCGATATTCATTTCAAACCCGACGCTGCCTTCGAGGCTGCCAAGTGGGTGGAAAAAGTCCGGGTGAATCCGGGAAATTACGCGGATAAGAAGAAATTCGAGATTCGCGAATACACTGACGAGCAATACGAGGAGGAACTGGGACGTATTCGCGAGGAGTTTGCGCCGCTGGTGCAGCTTTGCCAGGAGCTCGGCCGGGCCATTCGCATCGGCACGAATCATGGCAGCTTGAGCGATCGGATCATGAACCGCTACGGTGATACTCCGCTTGGAATGGTCGAGAGTGCTCTGGAATTCGCCCGCATTGCCCGCGACGAGGGCTTTCACAACTTCGTTTTCTCGATGAAGGCTTCGAATCCGAAGGTGATGATCGAAGCTTATCGTCTTTTGGTCGCTCGTCTGGCCGAAGAAGGGCCGGATTGGAATTACCCGCTTCATCTTGGCGTGACTGAAGCCGGTGACGGAGAAGATGGGCGCATAAAAAGCGCGATTGGAATTGGCAGTCTCCTGGCCGACGGAATCGGAGACACTATTCGAGTGAGCCTCACTGAAGATGCGGTATACGAAATTCCCGTAGCGCGGTCATTGGTGAAAACGATTGATCAGTTTTCCGGAGCGAAAGTTGAAGAGCAGGTCATGCCGAGTTGGAATCCTTTTGAATACGAACGTCGTCACTCCGAAGTGATGGAGGTCGGAGGACACGCCCTCGGTGGAACCGAGCTGGCGCGGGTGTTCACCTCGCAAGGAAAGTGGGATGCAGTTTCTCACAAGATTGAGCAGATGGGAGATTTCAAGCCCGAGATCGTCTTGGAAGATTCCGGAGTGATCGCCCTCGACCCACGAGATACGGCTGCGATTTCCGAGGTGAATGAATCTTCCACAGCCAAACTGGTCACAGTGGCCGATGGCCTGAATCTTGCGGCGATTGCGGCCTTCCGCCTTTTGGCATCCAAGCTCGATACGCGACATCCCATCTTGCTGAAAGACACGCTCCATCCAGAAGGCGTGCAGGATTTTCAGCAAAACCTACTTCAGTCATCGATCACGATTGGTTCGTTGATCTGCGATGGTATTGGGGATGCCATCATCGTGCAGAGCGAAGAAGCACCAGGACAGTCGCTCCGACTCTCCTATAATGTTCTCCAAGCGGCCGGCGCACGGATTTTTAAGACAGACTATGTGGCCTGCCCAAGTTGTGGGCGGACCTTGTTTAATCTTCAGGACACGACGCAAAAGATTCGCGAAGCGACCGGCCATCTCAAAGGTGTGCGCATCGCGGTGATGGGATGCATTGTCAATGGACCGGGAGAAATGGCGGATGCGGATTTCGGCTATGTCGGTGGAGCGCCGGGGAAAATTAATCTCTATGTCGGAAAGCAGGCCGTGAAATTCAACATTCCGGAGGGGGAGGCGGTGGAGCGCCTACAGGATTTGATTCGGGAGCACGGACGATGGGTCGAGGCTCCGGAACAAGCAGTGGAAGTGTAGCGGTCGATGAATGCAGTGGAAGCACCGGTGCGGAAGAGCAAGTCTCAGACGCGCGAGAAAATTGCCGAACCATGGCAGGTTGTCGTGCTCGATGATCCAGTGAACTTGATGGAATACGTCACTCGGATATTGATCCGCATCTTCGGGTATTCCCGTGAGAAAGCCGATGCCTTGATGATGGATGTGCATACCAAAGGGAAAGCCATCGTGTGGAGCGGTGGGCGGGAAAAGGCCGAAATGTACGTGAATCAATTACACAGTGCGCAGCTCCACGCGACCTTGGAGAAGACGAAATGATTGTGCTCCCGACATTGAATGGCGGCATCAAATTGGTCATCGAAAGGGAGCAGGATTGGGACAATCTGAAATCCATCAGCGATGATGCCGCAGAAGACTTCTCGAAGCGCTTTTCGCTTTTAATGGATGAGGATTCGATGTGGGACGAAATTGTGGAGCCTGAACTGAAGGATCAGTTTTCGAGTCAGGTGAAATTTGTGAAGAAGCAAGTGGAAATGGCTTTTGATAACAGTATCGATGATTTTGAGGAAGAGCTTCCTGAAATCTCGATCACCAAGGAGGAAGCCGAACTTTGGTATGGTGCTCTTAATCAGGCCCGTTTGTCATTTGAGGAGAAATTCCGCACGGAAATCGAGGCCTTGAAGGAGACGGGGAAAATTGAGAATGGAGAGGTGGTGCGGGCGTTCTTTCGAAATCAGTTCTACTTCGGGTTTCAAAGCGAAATTATGGCTCACACTATGGACTGAATAGGGCGCGCATTTCGCCGAGCACTTCCTCTACCGTAATTTCCATCATGCATCGATGATCGAGCGGGCAGTTTGCGAGGAGGCATCCGCTGCAAGGAACATGATGGCGGATGAATTGGTGTTGCGTCCCAAGCGGGCGTTTCCACAGCGGTTCGTTGGGGCCGAAGAGAACGAGTGACTTCGTGCCCATAAAGGCGGCGAGGTGGGGAATGGATCCGTCGTTGCCAACCAGGCCATGACAAGTCGCGAGATGATCGAGGACTTCATTGTCATCGCCTTGGAAAACAAATTCAGGACGGCCCACTTCCTTACCCAGAGCAATCGCGGGACCGGGGCGGTCGTGCGAAGGAATGATGGTTACGTCGGCGTAGTTCATGAGCGTTCTCGTGAGCGTGACATAGTTGGCGAGCGGCCATTCGGTGGAGTTCCCGAAATCCGATCCGGGGACGATGGCGACGCGAAATTTTTCTCCACTTGGCGGTCTTTCGGGGTGGAGGAAGTTGGACTTATCAAAGGGCACTGCGCCGAGCTTCTGCATGAAAAAGAGGTAGTGGCGCACGCGGTGTTCGATCGGGCCGATGGGACGTACGACTTCCACCGGATGAGTAAGGTGGGGGAGGAGGTCCCTTTCGGGAGTGCCCATTCTGATTGGAATGAGCGCATGGGCAAATCCACCTGTCGCAGGATTGTTTTCCCAGGCGATGGACTTGGTAAATTCAATTTCCAGATCTTTGATAATCTGACCAAGGTTTCGGGCCGAGGCGTGGGTATCGTATGCGATTACTTCGTCGACTTCCTCGACTTTTCGCCAGAGTGGAGCGACGTCTTCGGGAGCGAAGACCACGATGGTGCCATTTGGATAGGCATTGTGAACAGCGCGGACCGCCGGAACGCTGAAGCAGGCTTCGTCGATCGCATCCGGCGAGGAAATGGCGATATTTCCTCCGTCAATCTGCGCGAGAGATTGATCTGACGAGGAAAGTGGATACGACATGGCGTGGAAAGTAGCGAAGGTCGCTTACAAAGTCACGTCCGAGCGTATGCGAACTCCCGGAAAATCATCGGGGCGGTGAAAGTTAGGCTTTCCGGGAGCTGGAGCTCCCGCAGTGAGGAAGATTTGCTCCGGCGAATTCAGAATGAAGGTCGCATTGAGCATGCTGTCGGGACCGAAGTCGAGGTGTTCGCGAAGAAAGGAAAGGGGAATTTTGGCGTGAGCGTTCCAGCTATCAGGAGCGACTTCTCCGGAGGCGATCACGCCGGGGAGAGGCGGGTTGTTTTCTTCCACCGGGACAAGGGTCTCTTTGAACAGGCAGGACCACCATCCTCCGTTCGGGGCGAGATTGAATTCGAGGTAGTGATTTGAGTCGGGTGCGCGGAGAAAAAACTCGGCGACGTCATACTTCCAAAGCTCGGCTTGAAATTCTCCGGGGCGACTTTCGGGATGAATCACTGCATGTGAATTTCGCGAAGCGAAGAAGTGCAGGTGATCGCGATCCATTCCAAAGAGATAGTGAGCGGGTGGAGAGAAAGACTGTCCAAACCAGTCGGAAGAAAGAGAGCTGTGGTAGGGCTCTAACTTTTCAAATTTAGGTAAAACTTCCGCGCTGATGATCTCTACCGCCTTCACTTATTCACAAAAAACGAAAAAAGATGGATTTAGCAAGACTGACGATAGGAATTCCCTAGCCACCCGTAGAAAAATAGTTAAGAAATCTTACAGGTCTTAAGCGACATGAAACCCATCGAATACATCGGCGCAGCACCGGTGAAGAAAAAACGCCGAAGCTCTTTTGGAGGATGGGTGTTGGTGGCATTCGCTCTTTCGCTCGGCGCGGTTTTTCTTCGCCCGCTGATTCCGTTTCTGAAAGCGCAACAGGAATTGACTTCGGATGCCAATGTCCTCGAAGCAATTGAGCTCTTGGAATCTGATGGCGACTTTGGTTCGCGCCTCGCCGCCGCCGCTCTCAAACGGACCCAGTCCAAGGTGGCTTACGATGCCGCCTACTATAAGATCGATTTTCCCAATGGTGACGTTCCCGCTGACAAGGGAGTGTGCACCGATGTCGTGATCCGGAGTTTCCGGGGGCTTGATATCGACCTTCAGGAACTGGTGCACAGTGACTTAAAGGCGAATTTCCGCGCTTATCCTCAACTTTGGAAGGCCAAAGCCCCAGATACCAACATCGATCACCGTCGCGTTCCGAATCTTCAGCGCTTTTTCAGCAGAAATGGCCAGGCTTTGGCCATGACGACCGAGGAATCAGACTATTCCGTGGGTGATGTCGTGGCTTGGCGCCTCGTGAATGGCCAGACCCACACCGGGATTGTCGTTCCTGGCCCCGGAGCGCGGAAGTCGGAGAAATGGATCGTCCATAATATCGGCCGAGGTCCGGTTTGGGAGGATGCTCTCTTCGACTTTAAGATCATCGGGCACTATCGCTACGGAAAGTAGGGAGTGCTTGTCGCGGGGTGGAATTGATTTCAACCTATGGCTCGAATGATGAGACAACTTGCTGGGTTCGGTCGTCGGGGAATATTAACCCTGCTGTTTTTTGTGGGGCCGATCTGTCTGAGTGCCAAAGAGACGGTTCTCAAGGTGGCCTGTGTGGGAGATAGTATCACCGAAGGGAGTGGACTGAAAAACAAGGCGCTCGAGAGTTATCCCGCTCAGTTGGGCAAAATTCTTGGGAAGAGGTTTGAGGTGGGAAATTTCGGGCACAGTGGGCGGACTTTGTTGAAAGATGGGGATGCGCCCTATTGGCAGAGTGAGCGCCTCAAGAAGGCGTGGCTCTTTTGGCCTGATATCGTTGTGATCAAATTGGGCACGAATGATTCAAAGTCGTGGAATTGGAAACATGGAAAGCATTTCGAGCGGGACTACACCGCCTTGATCAAGACCTTCTCGATGCTGCCATCGTCACCGCAGATTTTCTTATGTCGTCCGGTCCCGGCATTTTCAGGCCGATTTGGAATCAGCAATGAGGTCATTTCCACAGAGCAGATCCCGATGATTGACAAGATTGCAGCGGAGCAGGGGCTGGAGGTGATCGATCTCAACGAGGCTCTTAAAGGAAAGGCGAAGTTCTTTCCCGACGGGATTCATCCGAATGTCGACGGGGCAAGGATCATGGCGGAGGTTGTCTCGAGGGCCTGCCTGAACGCAGAACCATCGGTGAGGAATTACCATCTCTATGGAAATCACGATCAGGTGAGCCCGATTTATGAAGCGGGGCAGAAGATGATTTTTACGATCAAGTTGATATCGGGGAAGAAAGTGGTGTCGGGACTGAGCCTGAAATGGAAACGGACGGGAGACGATGGTCTGGAGGAGTCGGGAGAGTCACAATTGGCGAGAGAGGGGTGCGAGATTGTCACTTCCACGGAAAAGCCCGGATTTGTGCGGATTTATGCGACGCTTTGGCGGGGGAATGAGCCGGTGAAGGGGCCGGATGGGAAGAATCTCTCTTTTAATGGCGGGGCCTGTGTCGCACCGGGGACACTTCGGGGCTTGCCCGAGCCGGAGGATTTCGACGAGTTTTGGGCGGAGCAGAAAAAGCTGCTGGCTTCCGTGCCGCTCAAGGTGCTCAAGATGAAAGAGGTGCCGGGCGACGACAAGGTGGCGGTTTACGATATGAAAATCGCCTGTGCCGGAGGGATGCCCGTGTCGGGATATTTGGTGATGCCGATAAATGCCACCGAGAAATCGCTGGTGGCCGAGGTGGCCTTTCAGGGATACGGGGTAAAGTCAGCGAGGAAAAATATCGATTCCGGACGCGATAAGATCTTTTTCGTGATCAACGCGCACGGAATTGAGAATGGAAAACCAGCGGGGTATTATCAGAGATTGGCAAAGGGAAAGTATCGTGCCTACGGCTTTAGTGATGAGAAAAACTCAAAACGCCAGACGAGCTTTTTTCGATGGATGTACCTCCGTGAACTGCGGGCTCTGGAATACGTGAAGTCGCTTCCGGCTTGGAATGGCAAAGACCTGTGGGCGACCGGCGGGAGTCAGGGTGGTATGCAGTCTCTGGTAGCGGCGGGGCTCGATCCGGATGTGACCTATTGTTACGCATGGTCGCCGTGGTGTTGTGATTTCGGAGGGACAGAGCAGGGGAGGATCGTGGGGAACTGGTATGTTAAAAATACTCCTGCGCTGGGATACTTTGATCCCATCAATTTTGTGAAACGGGCGAACCCGAAGTGCAAATTGGACCTCGTTGCGAATCTTGGTGACTACGTTTGTCCTCCATCCGGGGTTTGGGTTGCTTTCAATAATTTCGCAGGGCCGAAATCGATGACGGTGAAACAAGGCTGCACCCACGGTTACGAGATGCCCAATTTCCCCTCGATGGTGATTGAGAAATGATCAGGCGGGCTCTTCCAATTCCTTTTCAGACCCTGAAATGATTGCATCAAAAAAGGCGGATTGATCATCCCGGACGATGGCGATAATTTTGGTCTCTGCGAAGAGTGCGCTTTGGGATTGGTTAGAGGGGGTTATTCGCTCATGCGGCCGCAGCAGGCTTTGTATTTTTTGCCTGACCCGCAGCTGCAGGGTTCGTTGCGACCAATCTTGGCGATGGGGCGGCGCTTGGGAAGGTTGAGCTTGAGCTTGCTTTCGTTGGGTGCGCCGGCCGAGGAGCCTGCGGATCCGGAAGAGGCGACGTTGTCGTTGGAGACGCTGTTTTCGGTGCCGCCTGAGGTTTGCTGGGGCGCATCGGCGAGGACGGAGTCCATGGGTTGCACGGTGGTGAAGCGGAAGATGTTGTGAGTCGACGCATCATCGATGCTGTCCATCAGCGTGACGAAGAGTTTGTAGGCTTCGGTTTTGTATTCCTGAAGCGGATCCTTCTGTCCCTGGGCGCGGAGTTGGACGCCCTCGCGGAGGGAGTCCATCGCGTAGAGGTGTTCCTGCCATTTTTGGTCAATAGCGTGGAGCATGATGTGGCGTTCGAGGTTATCGAGGTGCTCGGGATTTTCCGAATCAACTTTGCGCTTGTAGGCTTCGTGAATCTTTTCGGTGATGAAGGCGATGTTGCCTTCGACGTCTCGGGTTTCGAATTGCGCCGAATCTAGGGTGAGGTGGAGCGGGAAGGTCATGTTGGTCCAGTGGAGCATTTCGACGAAGTCAGGTTGTCCGTCGTCACGTTCTTCCGTGAAGTGGCTGACTTGGGCTTCGACCACGCGGTCGATGACTTCCATGATTAACTCGCGGGGATCCTCGGATTTGAGAACCTGGTTGCGGTATCCGTAAACAACCTCACGCTGGCGGTTCATGACGTCATCGAAATCGAGGACGTATTTCCGGCGGCGGTAGTGAAGTTGCTCCACGCGCTTCTGGGCGGTTTCGACCGAGCGGTTGAGCCAGCGGTGTTCGAGAGCTTCGCCATCTTCCATGCCGAAGCGTTCCATCATGTTGGTCATGCGGTCGGCGGCGGCGAAGTTACGCATCAGGTCGTCTTCGAAGGAGAGGAAGAATTGGGATTCACCGGGATCGCCCTGACGGGAACAACGACCGCGCAGCTGACGATCAATCCGGCGTGATTGGTGGCGTTCGGTGCCGATGACGAAAAGCCCGCCGGCATCGCCGACGCCCTCGCCGAGCTTAATATCGGTTCCACGTCCCGCCATATTGGTGGAGACGGTCACGGACCCGAGTTGGCCGGCGTTCTTGATGATTTCAGCTTCCTGTAGGTGATACTTGGCGTTGAGGACCGAGTGGGGAAGCTTCGCGCGTTTGAGCATGCGGGCAAGCGTTTCCGAGGCTTCGACAGAGGCGGTTCCCACGAGGACGGGCTGGCCTTTTTTGTGGCATTCCTCGATACGGTGGACCACAGCGTTGAATTTTTCACGGCGGGTCTTGAAGACCTGGTCGTTGGAATCCTCCCGCTGGTTGTCGCGGTGCGTCGGAATGGGGAGAACGTCGAGATTGTAGATGTCGTGGAATTCCGCCGCTTCCGTTTCCGCGGTTCCGGTCATGCCGCCGAGTTTTTCGTAGAGCCGGAAGTAATTTTGAATCGTGATGGTTGCGTAAGTCTGGGTCTCTCGCTCGATCTCTACGCCTTCCTTGGCTTCGACAGCTTGGTGCAGGCCGTCGGACCAACGACGTCCGGCCATTTCACGACCGGTGTTTTCGTCAACGATGACGACCTTGTTGTTTTTGACCACGTATTCGTTGTCTTTCTCGTAAAGGCAGTAGGCCTTGAGGAGCTGGGAGATCGCATGCACGCGGGTGCCCTGGGCATCCATGCTGGTTTGGATTTCTTCCTTCTTGGTAATGCGCTCTTCGTCGCTGAGTTCGAGGTCGGCGTCGATGTTGGCGAAGGCTTCGGCAAGGTCGGGGATGACGAAGGCTTCGGGTTGGTCGGGTGAGAGGAATTCCCGGCCGTTTTCCATGAGGTCGGCGTCGTGGCCTTTCTCATCGATGGTGAAGAGAAGCTCCTCCTTGATGGCGTAGAGGTCTTTCTTACGAGTGTCCTGGTAGAAGGCGAGTTCGGTTTTTTCGAGAAGGCGACGGGTGTCGGGATCCTCCATGAAGCGCATGAACTGACGGTTGCGCGGTTGGCCGAGTTTGATTTTGAAGAGCGCGCGTCCGGCGGTCTCCTCGTCCTCCTCGTCGAGGGCTTTTTTGGCTTCGGCAGCGAGTTCGTTGCAAAGGTGATTTTGCTTTTTCACCAACTGCTCGATCATGCTGCGGTAGCGCTTGTATTCCTCGGTGTTGGATACCACAGCAGGACCGGAAATGATGAGCGGTGTGCGGGCTTCATCGATGAGGATGGAGTCAACTTCGTCCACAATGGCAAAGTAGTATCCGCGCTGGACTTGATCCATTGTGGAGCTGGCCATGCCGTTGTCGCGGAGGTAGTCGAATCCAAATTCTGCGTTGGTTCCGTAAGTGATGTCGCAGGCGTATTGCTCACGACGGATGTGCGGTGGGAGTTGATTCTGAATACAGCCCACGGTGAGACCGAGGAATTTGAAGACGGCCCCCATCCATTCGGAATCGCGTCGGGCGAGGTAGTCGTTGACGGTCACGACGTGGACGCCGAGGCCAGTCAGGGCATTGAGGAAGACAGGAAGAGTCGCGACGAGAGTCTTACCCTCACCGGTCTGCATTTCGGAAATCATGCCGCGGTGAAGGGCGATGCCTCCGATGAGCTGCACATCGAAGTGGACCATTTCCCAAGGCATTTTGTCGTCGCAAACATCGACCTCAGACCCACAGAGACGACGGGAGGCGTTTTTAACACAGGCGTAGGCCTCTGGGAGAATCTCATTAAGATATTTGTCACGAAGGACGGGGAAGTCGTCTTCGATTTCAGCGAAGGCGGTCTTGGCGGCGCTGATGTCGTCGAGCGATGAAATTTCACTGGGGAGCTGAGGGAATTCCTCGCGGAGGGAATCAAGGCGATTCATCAGGCCGGAGGTGATTTCGCCGACGATGGCCTCGTCCATGAGTTCGAGCTCGCGCTTGGTGGGGAGCTGCAGGGGCAGAAAGCGGTGGAGGTATTTTTGCCATCCGTCGACTCGCTCAAGGAGCTGCTCGACACTTTCCTTTTGATATTGCTCCTCAAGCTCGTTGATTTTGGCCACAACCGGGCGCATACGCTTGAGTTCGCGCTGGTTCTTAGAGCCAACGATTTTCTGCAGGGTCCACTTAATCATGAAATTTCAGGCGGGGTTTTCGCCAAGGCGCGAAGAAATACACGGGGAAGGCCCGAGAAGCAAGGGAGGTATCGCAGAAAGACCGGTAAACTACGGGCCGCAATTCGGCTCGAATTTAGCCAATTACGGAGGGGAATGCCCTCAGGGGCAACGGATTCAGTTTAATCAGGGGGATTTGATGGGAGAACTTGCCAAACATACCATCTCCGGCACCGTCCGGACCAAGGATGTGGGTGAGGCAGTTCAAGAGTTGATGTCGACTATGAACCAAGTGGCAGTTTGATTTCTTGTAAATTTAACGGAGCAGGCTCGGATGGGCCTGCTCTTTTTGGGATCAGGAGCTAAATCTTGGACCAGTTGACCTCTCTATTGCATTCATCCCAGTTTCTCATCGTGCCGACCCAGTTGATTTTGGATTTGAGGCGGACCTTGTTGAGGTTTCGTGGTATTGCTTTTCGGCCATACAGTATTCAAAGCGGGCGAGCCCGCCTTGAATGTGATGGTGGTGATTGAGGAAATATTTTGGCCGGTATTGAGAGAAACGCAGTTTCCGGCCATGGTCGGGTTAGGGTAGCAATCGAGGAGTCGGGAGAACTGCCACGCAACTGGCACGAATTAAGCATTGCGCCGCGGATTGCGGGCGATAGCTTCGCCCCAGATTTCAGCAATGAATATTCACGAGTATCAAGCAAAAGAGCTCTTCGACCGTTTTGAAGTTCCCAGTCCACGGGGCCAAATGGCTGAATCAGCTGAATCGGCGCAAGCCATCGCAGAAGAAATTGGCTCCGACCTCATGGTCGTGAAAGCCCAGGTCCACGCCGGAGGGCGCGGAAAGGGGACTTTCAAGAACGGCTTTGAAGGGGGAGTGCATCTCACCAAGAGTGCGACTGACATCGGCGAGATCGCCGGCAAGATGCTCGGCCAGACTCTCGTCACCAAACAGACCGGCGAAGAAGGTCGTCTTGTCCGCAAGGTCATGGTTGCCGACGCGGTGGATATTGAGCACGAATATTACCTCTCTCTTCTCATGGACCGCGACACCAGTCGTCCCGTGATCGTCGTTTCGACTGAGGGTGGCATGGATATCGAAGCCGTTGCTGAAGAGACTCCCGAGAAAATCATCAAGCAACTCATTCATCCGCTCGCCGGACTTCAGGCCTACGAAATTCGTAAGCTGACCGCCGCTCTGGGATTTAAAGGCGCCGCGGCCAAGCAGTTTGGCAAACTCCTCAAGAATCTCTACAAGCTCTTCGTCTCCCTCGATTGCGACATGGTGGAGATTAACCCGCTCGTCGAAACCAAGGACGGACAGGTGCTCGCGCTCGATGCCAAGTTCGGCTTCGACGACAATGCGCTTTATCGTCACCCCGAAGTGCTCGCCTACCGCGACACCGAGGAAGAAGATCCCCGCGAAGTCGCCGCGTCTGAGTTTGATCTCAGCTACATTGGTCTCGATGGAAATATCGCCTGCCTCGTGAACGGAGCCGGATTGGCCATGGCCACGATGGATGCCATCAAGTTCGCCGGAGGTGATCCTGCCAACTTCCTCGACGTTGGCGGCGGTGCCACCAAGGAGCAAGTTGTCGGGGCCTTCAATATCATTCAATCCGATCCCAAGGTCGAAGCGATCCTCATCAACATCTTCGGAGGAATCATGGACTGCAACGTCATCGCTGAGGGTGTGGTCGCGGCTGTTCAGGAAACGGGCTTGAAGCTTCCGCTCATCGTTCGTCTCGAAGGAAACAACGTGGCCGCTGGTCGCGAAACCCTCAAGGCTTCCGGGCTTGCCATCACCGGCGCCGAAGACCTCGCTGATGCCGCCAAGAAAGCTGTTGCCTCTGTCTAAACCACTTACCAATTTTATAAAATGTCTATTCTCGTTAACGCAGACACCAAGGTATTGGTGCAAGGAATCACCGGTGGATTTGGCGGACGCCACGCCGGACTCAGTCTCGACTACGGCACCGCATTGGTCGCTGGAGTCACTCCTGGAAAAGGTGGCCAGACTTTCGATCACGGAGATCACAAGGTCCCGGTTTATGACACCGTCACCGACGCCGTGAAGGAAACAGGAGCCACCACTTCCGCGATCTTCGTGCCGCCACCATTCGCGGCTGATGCCATTCTCGAAGCGGTTGATGCCGAAGTTGATCTCATCGTCGCCATCACCGAGGGGATCCCGGTCATGGACATGATGCGGGTGAAGGAATACATGAAGGGTTCCAAGCCCCGCCTCATCGGGCCGAATTGCCCCGGCGTGGTCACTCCCGGAACAGGTCCTGATTCCACCGGCGGCTGCCGGATCGGTATCGCTCCCGGCTACATTCACAAGAAGGGGAACGTGGGTATTCTTTCACGCTCCGGCACGCTCACCTACGAGGCTGTTTGGCAGGTGACATCTCTTGGCTACGGTCAGAGCACTTGTGTTGGCATCGGTGGCGACCCCATCAACGGAACTTCCCATCTCGACATCATCAAGCTCTTCAACGAAGACCCCGAAACCGAAGCGATTATCATGATCGGTGAGATTGGTGGTTCTGCCGAAGAAGAAGCTGCGGCTTGGATCAAGGAGAACTGCCAAAAGCCCGTCGCCGGATTCATCGCCGGTGCGACCGCGCCTCCGGGACGTCGCATGGGACACGCCGGAGCAATTGTCTCCGGTGGTCAGGGAACCGCCGAAGCCAAGAAGGCCGCGATGGCCGACGCCGGCATCGCGGTCGCCGAGACTCCCTCTGAAATGGGAACGGCCCTCCTGCAAGCTTGGGGCAAGTAAGTCGGCTCAACGAACAAACTTTAAAAGGCGGCCTGCGGGTCGCCTTTTTTTATTCTTCCACCCGGATGATGCGTTTGCCGGTGTGGGGGCGGCCGTAGGTGTCGGTGGCTTCGATTTCGATGAGGTGGGAGCCGGTTTTTAGCTTGGCGGGGAGATTTGCTTTCCAGAGGTGGTCGGATTTGATGGGGCCGCTGAGGTGACGTTTTGATTCGGGGTTGGCTTCGATTTCGCGCTCGCGGGTTTCGACGTAGTGAGGGTCGGCTTCGAGCGTTTTTGTCATGGGAATCCACTCGCCGGTTTTGGCGAGGCGCATTTTGACGACCGATTTTTTAGAGCCGTTGAAGACGTTGACGTAAACGGAATGTTTTTCGAGGTTACCTGCTTTGACGGAACTCGGGGCGTGGATGCTGAGTTGGTAGTCGGCGGGTTGACGGGCGGCTTTGAAGTCGAGGGTGTGGCTGGTGCCGTCGAAGGTGATGATGGAGTAGCCATTGGGCGCACCATCGCGCATGGTGGTGTGGGGAATGCCGACCTCGTCTTTGTTGCCCTTCCACCAGGAGCCGGAGACGGTGACGTTGATGATGTGATGGTGCGGTTCGGCTCCCTGCCAGCCGTCTTCTTTGCCGATGTAGTGATGGGCATGCCAGTGAGTGTGACCGGAGATGGAAAGGGTGTAGGGGCGTTTTTCGATGAGGCGGTAGAGTTCCTGACGGTTGCCGACATTGGTCAGAGGAATGTGCATCATGAGCATGATGAGTTTGTTTTCGGGAACGAGCGCGAGGTCATTTTTGACGAAGGCGATTTGGTCCGCATCGAGTCCGCCGGTGTAGGAGCGTTTGCCGTTGCCCTTGATTCCCCATGAGACATCGTCGAGGACGATGAAGTGAGTGGGGCCGTAGTCGAAGCTATAGTAGTTCGGGCCAAAGTAGCGGTGGAAGGTTTCGTCGGATCCTTCGTCGGTGTTGGAGTCGAAATTCAGGTCGTGATTTCCGACAACGTTATACCAGGGGATGCCGACGAGAGCGAGATTGGCATTGGAGGCGTCGAAGAGGTCGAGTCTGTCGAACATGATGTCTCCCAAGGTGACGCCAAATTTGGCATCGGTGCCGATGAGTTCGGCGATGACGTCGTGCGCGATGTGATCGACTTGTTCGATGTTGGACGGTTGCGGGTCGCCGAAAAAGATCGCTTTGAATTTGTCGGGTTCTTCTTGTTTGGTGAGCGCGAAGTCGATTGAGGCGGGAAGAGGACCGGTCGGCTTGACGCCGGGGTAGCGAAGCTTGGCAGGGGAACCGGCGGGTTTGTGAATGTAGTAGAAGAGAGGGGTTTTGTCCTCTTTGAGTGGAGTGGCCCAGCCTTGAGGTTTGATGACGAAGAAGATGGTGTCCTCGTCGTGCGGGAGCTCCCAGCGGCCTTCGGCATTGGTGCGGACGATTTCCTTTTGGTTGGAAACGGGAACGCCGGGGAGGCCTGGTTCGCCTTTGTCACGAACTCCGTTGGCGTTTAAGTCATGGAAAACGATTCCCGTGGCAGCAGTCGCAAATGGCGAAGACAGGACGAGGGTGGCGAAGAGGGCTGATTTCATCCCTGTCATGATGGCGGTCAGAGGGGCTTTGTCGAGAGCGGCCTACCAGAGGGAGATTTGTTCGTCGTTGGCGGATTCCTCTTTAGCTGGGGCGGCAATGAGGTCCAGATTGAGGATGAAGTCGAGGGAGGGGCGCTCTTCTTCGTCGAGGATGGCCTGGAGGTATTCGCGCCAAAGTTCGGCGGAGCCTTCGTTTTTCTGGGAAAGAAGTTCTGCCCATTGACTCAAAGTGCCACTCGGTTGGGCGCGTTTGCGGAGCTTTTTGAGCCAGTTATGGTAGGTTTTCATGGGCCGGGGCGATATTCTCCGGAGAGTTGAGCAATGCAAGGGAGTACTGTAAGCTTGCTAGCCGGTAAAAAAATGGATGGACTTGGGGCATGCGATACGAGCCTGTCGACCCCCAATTTTTTGTCCGCAACCGTGAGCGCCTTGGCGGGATGTTGAAGCCAAACAGCATGGTGATTATTCACGCCAATGACATCATGCCGACGAATGCTGATGGAGTGATGCCTTATCATCAGAACCGTGATCTCTACCATTTAACGGGGATTGATCAGGAAGAAACGGTGATTTTGCTGTGCCCCGATGCCATTGAGCCGGCGGATCGGGAGATTCTTTTCACGCGGGAACCCAACAAACATCTGGCGATTTGGGAGGGACATAAATTGACCAAGGAGCAGTCGATTGAGATTTCAGGAACTAAGAATGTGCAATGGACGTCGACTTTTGAGGCTGCCCTTCATCGATTGGCTCCACAAATTGATCATATCTACCTGCACACAAATGAGCACCTCCGGGCTGATACGATTGTGGAAACCCGCAACCGGCGATTTATCGAGCGGTGTCAGGAGCGTTATCCATTGCACAAGTATGAGCGGGTTGCTCCGTTGATGCATCAACTCCGGATGATTAAGGATGTCGAGGAAGTGCGCTTTCTTCAGAAGGCCATCGACATCACCGAAGCGGGATTCAAGCGCGTCCTGCAGTTTATCAAACCGGGAGTGGGTGAGTGGGAAATCGAGGCCGAGTATCTTCATGAATTCGTGCGCCGCAAATCGAAAGGCTTTGCTTATCCCCCGATCATCGGCTCGGGAGCGAATGCCTGTATTCTTCATTATGTGGAGAACGACCAGATCTGCCAAGACGGCGACATGATCCTGATGGATGTGGCGGCAGAGTATGGCAACTGGAATGCCGACATGACCCGGACAGTTCCCGCAAACGGAAAATTCACCGATCGCCAGAGAGACGTTTATAATGCGGTCTTGCGTGTTCTTCGAGGAGCCAATGAGATATTGAGGCCCGGGATTATGATTCGTGATTTCCAGAAGAAGGTGATCGAAATCATGGAGGGTGAATTGATCGGTCTTGGGCTGATCGATGCAGAAGAAGCCAAGAAGCAAGGGGAGGATAAAGCTCTCGTGAAGAAGTATTTCATGCATGGGACTTCGCATCATCTTGGTCTGGATGTGCATGATGTCGCTCCGCCCAAGCAAGCGATTGAAGTGGGGATGGTCTTTACGATTGAGCCGGGAATTTACATTCAGGAAGAGAATATGGGGATCCGCCTTGAGAACGATGTCGTGATTGGTGAGGAGAAAAATATCGATCTCTTCGGGAATATTCCAATCGAGGTCGATGAGATTGAGGCTCTGATGAATTCATAGTGGGTAGGGAGAAAAGCAGGCGATGGCGTCGAAGCCGCTTAGCTTATCGCTAAGGGCTAACAGCCGTCTGCGCAAACCATGGCGCGGTCTTGGCTCCCTAGCCTAATCGCCTTGCTGATGAATAGCTCTTTGAACCTGAAAAAGGGTTGCAAGCCCCGTGGGTCTAGGCAGGATGCGCGCCGTCATGAGTCGGAAAATCTGGTTGGATGGATCTATCGTTGATGAGTCGGAGGCAAAAATATCGGTCTTCGATCACGGTATTCTTTATGGTGATGGAATCTTTGAAGGGATTCGTTTCTATGAGGGACGGGTCTTTCGGTTGACCGAGCACATCGAGCGGCTCTTTCTTTCGGCCAAGGCAATCCTTCTTAAGCTCCCGTGGACGGTCGAAGAGGTATGTGAGTATACCCTGGATACGATTCGCGCCAATGGATTGAAAGACGGCTATATTCGGCTCGTGATTACCCGCGGAGTGGGCGACCTGGGATTGAATCCCTATCTTTGCGAAGTTCCCTCGATGTTCATCATCGCTTCGGGAATCACGCTGTATCCTGATGAACTCTATGAGAACGGCCTCGAAGTGGTGACTTGCTCGACGCGTCGTCCGACCCCGGCGAGTTTGAGCCCGCAGGTGAAATCGCTGAACTATCTCAATAACGTCATGGCTAAGGTCGAGGCATTGAAAGCCGGAGCCAAGGAAGGCCTCATGCTCAATGAGCAGGGCTACGTCGCGGAATGTACCGGCGACAATGTCTTTATCGTGAAGAAAGGCGAAGTGATCACGCCGCCTGTCTCTGATGGCAGTCTCGACGGGATTACCCGCCAGGTTATTTTTGATCTTTGTAGTGAACTCGGAATTTCAATCCGCGAAGCTTCGCTCACTCGTTACGATATTTACACTGCTGACGAATCCTTCCTGACAGGAACGGCCGCTGAGACTATTCCGATGGTGATGCTCGATGAGCGTGAGATTGGAAACGGCAGGCCCGGTGAGCTTTCGCTCAAGCTGATCGACGCCTTCCGTAAGTTGGTGCGCTCCGAGGGGACGGCCTTTTAAGAGTGTTTATTACCAACGTCCTCCGCCGGTGGCTTTGATGAGAACAAGTCCGGCTTCGAATCGTTCTCGGGCGATGGCAAGAGAGTGAGCCAGGGAAGAGGATTCGCGTTGGGCCGCGGCGAGTTGGGCCCGGCGGCTGATTAAATCGATGGCCGGTATTTCCTTGATTACTCGATTCGGTTGGGGACGATGTGTTGGCTGGTGATGCGGACCACCACTGAGAAGTTGGTGCTTTCCTGACCCGTTCCAAGAAGGATGGAGTGTCCTTTTTCTGAATACCAGAGATGTGAATTCAGGATGAGGCCATCCTGGAGTTCGTCGGAATCAGGGTAGTTTGCGCCTTGAACCGGTTTACCATGCAGCATGGTGAGGAGTTCGATAAGCTCCCCCCAATTTGATTTAAGCTTACCGCCATAGTTTTCCTGCGGGAGTGGTTTTGTTCGCAGGGTGACCTCGGTGAGTCGGTTGTTGGGGGTCCAGTCAAAATAGAGATGGCAGTGAAGGCCTCCGATGGTTTTTTTAGTGCGGTAGACTCCATTGAGACCGACTCGGGCGAGCATGACTTCAGCGACCGAGCCGTCGACGTTGGGACTGGCGTCGAGTTTTTTGATCACAACGTCCCGGGTGTCACCGAATTCTAGGGTGTCGAAAGCCGCTCCCTCGGGCACTTTGAATTCACCTGGTTTGGTGACTTTGGTGGGGGGATGGTTTGTTTTGAGCCATTCCTGGTCGGAGGCGTGGAGTTTTTCGATGGAGAAGGTCAGGATGCGGCCATTACGTCGGAGGGTGACCAGTTTACCGTCGTTGGAAATATAGTCTGCCTCGAAGCTGTTTGAGCCAGTGACATTCTTCCATTCGCGGGCGTTGGCCGGGAGTGCAGAGAGGGAGATCAGTAGGAGAAAAAGGAAATGACGCATATTGACTTGTTGAAAACGAAGTTAGTTTGCGGATTCTTAGTAAAAAAGTGCTAAGAATATGTCAAATGAGAGGATTAGAAAGGAGGAGATTAGGAAACTGGATTGAGGTGCTGGCTTGCGATCAGTCCTGTTAGTTATTCGACGAAGCTGAATCGGATGTCGCTTTTTTGACGGGCATCCTCGTGATCTGCCAATGAGCGAGGTGGTAGTGAAAGAGATTGCGGTAAATCGTCCTTGGTGGAGGAGATTGGTGGGTTGGCTTGGGATGATCTTGATGAGAAAATTCTAAATTAGGAGATGAAAAAAGCCGCTCTCCGAGGAGGGCGGCTTTTGGAAAAAATAATCGAAGGAGCGTATTACCACTTCTGTCCACGAGAGTGACGGAAGTAGGACTCGTAGCCCAGCATTGGCGGGTATTCGGACAGACCGTCGCGTGGGTTCATTTCGATACGGTCATCAGCGCCACAACGGGTGTAGGGTGGCTTGAAGGTTCCGTGGAAACTAGGGCAGTGGAAGGTGAGAAGTTCGTAGACTCCGTATCCAACGCGCTTGAGAGAGCGTCGGGTTCCATCGACAATCCCGTGGGAGTATCCGGAAACATAACCTTCGGATTCGGTCTTGCGAACCATCTGCTCGGGGATTTCAATGAAGCCGTAAAGGATATTGCTAATAGCGCGTCCGAGCTTGCGTGAAGATGTGTAGTTGGTTCCTGGAGGGGCTTGGATGTCTGCCTGAATAGGAACAGCCATGCCGAGTGTGAGTGTGATCAGTAGGAGCTTTCTCATTACGTTTGGTATTCCACCGAAGATCTCATCGCTTGGCAATGGGAAAATGGCATTCCGCTGATTATTTTGATTTCGAAAGGATTGGGGAATCGTCGAGGTTCAGCAGAATACGGCCCGGAGATCGGGTTGGGACTGGAGTAGGTGCTGATTTTCCCTCTGAAAGCAGGGTTTGTTCTTCTCCATTTTCCCGGTTCAGGAAGGCTTGAGCCGCAAATTTCGTCGAAGCAGAGCGTATTCTGCAAGCTCAAGGAGGTTGTTCCGGAGGTTTGTTGCACGGGACGATGGCAAGATCTGGCTTCGTCAAAACCTTTCCTGATCGGGAGAAAATCCCCTCGTGATTGGGGATTGTCTTGGGGCATGAGATTCCCTAGGTTCGCCGCGGCACGATGAACTTGAGAGAAAAGGGCTCCACGATCTTCCGAAATAGCGTTCTTTTTCTGGGACTTATTGCAAGTTCCATTGCGCAGGCGGGGGAGAGTTACATCGCGGTTGAGGCCAATAGCGGGAGGATCGTTTTGGAGCTTGATGCTGATCAAAAGCGCCCCGTGGCCAGTCTGGCGAAAATCGCTACGGCGATGGTCGTGCTAGATTGGGCTCATCTCAGTCAGACCAAAATGGGGCAGATTGCCGTGGTTCCGGCGGGAGCGGCGACGATTGGTGGTTCGAATCCGATGGGATTGATCCCCGGGGATCAAATCGCCCTTCGGGAGGCGATGTACTCCATGTTGCTGGGCCTGGACAATGTCTCGGCGCTGACTTTGGCGACTCATGTGGGAAGATCAATTCAGGCTCAAAGTCTTCTGGGTGGAACACCGACTGCTGCTTTTGTGGGTGAAATGAACAATCTCGCACGGGTTCTGGGAATGGAAAGGACACGGTTTTACAACCCTCATGGACTGGATTCGACGGGTCGAAAGGGGTTTTCGACCGCTCGGGACATGGCCCGGCTTTGCATCTACGCGATGCGGGACACCGGATTTCAATTTTACGTAAAGCAAAAGCAGCGGACTATTTCTTCGTCACGCTTCGGTCAGAGCCGTGGATTCAAGGTCAGCAATACCCACAAGCTTTTGGGAACCGCTGGCATTAGCGGGATGATCACCGGGACGTCACAATTTGCAGGGTCCTGTGCCGCGACGAGTTCCGAGAAAAAGCCCATCGTGAAGAAGTTGGAATCAGGCGCGACAAGACTGACGCCGCGTCGCATGATCGTCATCGCGCTGGGAAGCGCCGATCGGTATGGCCGCACCAAAGGGCTTTTATCTCAGGGATGGGGGCTCTATGACGCTTGGAAGGTGCAGGGGCAGCTGGTAACCAACCCGCGGTCGATTCTCACTGTTCCGACTCCCCAGTAGATTTCAGTTAAAGCACACAACACAGTCATCAACATGCGAATTGGTATATTAAATTGCGGGGGCGATTGCCCGGGTCTCAATGCAGTCATTCACGGAGTCGTTGGTGCGTCCGCGGCGAAGGGCTGGGAAGCAATTGGATTTCGAGATGGATTTGAAGGATTGCTGCCTCCGGGTGACTTCCAATTTCTCACACCAAAGGACACCGAGGGGATTTTGAAGCAGGGCGGAACGATTCTCGGAACGACCAATAAAGGAAACTTTGCCGCAAAATTGGGCACGGATGATGATGTTGCCAAGGTTCCCCAGGAAATTGTCGATCGCGCCAAGCGGACCCTGGATCAACTTGGGATCGGAGCGCTCGTTGTCGTGGGTGGAGATGGTTCTTTGACCACGGCCCAACAGCTCTACGAACAGGGATGGCCGGTGATCGGGGTTCCCAAGACAATCGATAATGATTTGAAGGCGACGGCGATGACCTTTGGCTTCGATAGTGCGGTGAGTTCTGTGGTTGACGGATTGGATCGACTGCATACGACAGGGCAAAGCCACAAGCGGGTCATGGTGCTTGAGGTGATGGGACGTCATGCCGGTTGGATTGCTCTCTGGGGCGGAATGGCTGGCGCGGCGAATGTCATTCTTCTTCCTGAGATTCCATTCTCCTACGAGAAAGTTGCCGAGCACCTCAAGAAGCGTGAGGCCATGGGTTACACCAGTTCCTTGGTCGTTGTGGCCGAAGGCGCGAAGAGTCCGGATGGCGATATTTCTACTATCGATGATAATTCCGGCGGACAAGCCCGTCTCGGAGGAATCGGAGAACAAGTGGCCGCGCAGATTGCCGAACTCACTGGCAAGGAAACTCGCTGCACTACCCTGGGGCATGTGCAACGAGGTGGGACACCGACACCGCTCGACCGGATTCTTGGAATGCGCTTTGGGGTGATGGCCGCGCAGCTCGCGGAGGAAGGAGCCTTTGGACGAATGGTCAGCTATCAGAGTTACCACGTGGATTCCGTGCCTATCAAAGAGGCTGTGATGGAACTGCGCCTTATTGAACCCGATACCGAAGTTGTTCGGGCCGCTCGTGCGGTTGATATCTGCTTTGGCGATTAGAAATTTTAGTTATGAATGACCTCCTTAATCTTCTCCGTCGGGATGCCCGGCGGTCCGCTGGTGAATTGGCTGCGCAACTTTCCTTGAACGAGGCGGATGTCGAGGCGCAGATTGCGGAGTGGGAAAAAGACGGCACGATTCGCGGCTATCAAGCCATGATCGATCCTGCCCTGGAAGAAGGGGATGACGTGACCGCCTTCATTGAAGTTCGCATGACTCCGGAGCGGGGCGGTGGCTTTGATCGCGTCGCACGTAGGATCGCGCACTTTGACCAGGTCACGAGCTGTTACCTTTCAAGTGGCGGGTTCGATTTACTGGTGGTCGTGAAGGGGAGAGACCTTCTCTCGGTGGCGGCTTTTGTTTCTGAGAAGTTGAGTACGATCGAAGGGGTGATTTCCACCGCGACTCACTTCCGGTTGAAATCGTATAAAGAAAACGGATTCCTCTTCGGGGATGATGGCGATGTCGAGCGCCTTCCAGTCTCGCCATAAGCTGATTGCTCCCATGGATTTGAATTCAAAATTGGCCAGCCACCTGCAGACCATTCCCCGTTCGGGGATACGCGATTTCTTCGAGCTGGTGATTGGTCGGGATGACGTGATTTCACTGGGGGTGGGAGAGCCTGATTTCGTCACTCCTTGGCCGATCCGCGAGGCCGCGATGCGCTCGCTGGACCGCGGGGAGACGAGTTACACCTCAAATCTGGGCCTGCTGTCCCTTCGCGAGAAGATTTCGGAGTACGTGGAGACATTTTTTCATGTTCCGTATCGAGGCAGTGATGAAGTCCTCATTACGGTGGGGGTTTCTGAGGCGCTTGATTTAGCGTTGCGGGCCTTGGTGAATCCGGGGGATGAGGTCGTTTATCACGAGCCGTGTTATGTCTCATATTCGCCCAGTATTGTCATGTCACACGGCGTGGCGGTGGCGGTGGCGACGAAGAAAGAAGATGGTTTCTCGCTGAAGCCCGAAGCGTTGGCGGCAGTGATCACAAGTCGAACCAAGATTGTGATGTTGAATTTCCCCACTAATCCGACCGGTGCGGTGGCGTCGCGTGAGGATCTGGAAGGAATCGCCAAACTTTGTATCGAGCACGACCTGATTGTTATCAGTGATGAGATCTATAGCGAGTTGCGTTACGACGAGGAAGAGCATCTGAGTATCGCGGCTCTGCCGGGAATGCGGGAGCGGACGATTTTGCTTCATGGCTTTTCAAAGGCCTTTGCAATGACCGGGTTTCGTCTGGGCTATGCGTGTGCTCCTACGGTTCTGATTGAAGCAATGATGAAGATTCACCAATATGGGATTCTCTGTGCTCCCATTACCAGCCAGGCTGCTGCTCTTGAGGCGTTGACTGGAGGGGAGGATCTTTATCTCTCGATGAAGGAGAGCTATCATCAACGCCGGGATTTCCTGGTGGGACGCTTCAACGAAATGGGAATTGATTGTCATTGTCCGGGTGGTGCCTTTTATGTCTTTCCGGATATTAGTAAGTTTGGATTGAGCAGTAAGGATTTTGCAATGGGGCTTCTCGAAAGCGAGCAGGTTGCGGCGGTTCCCGGTGATGCCTTTGGAGAGAGTGGCGAAGGGTTCCTTCGTTGTTGCTACGCGACCGGGATGGATGATTTGAAATCAGCGATGGATTCAATAGAGCGCTATATCGGAACACTTTAAGCTGATGATGGAGCAGCTGAAAATTTGGCGGAAAGACCGAACCCTGGCGCATGTTGTGCCATTCGCAGTCTTCATGGTCTTTATGTTGCTCTACCAATTTGTGGGAGAGGCGATTCTTTGGGAGCATGATCACGCGCCGTGGTATCGTCATTGGCCGGAACAGTTTTTTTATCCCCTGCAAACGATCGCGACGTTGGCCGTGCTGATCTTTTTCTGGCGGCACTATGAGCTGAAGTGGTCGAATAAGGTGTGGATTGGAGTTGCGGCTGGCTTTTTGGGAATTGCAGCCTGGCTCTTGCCGACGACCCTTTATGATTATTACGAAATGACCGGGAAGCCGGATTCCTTTTTTGACAAGCTCTCGGGATTGGCTCCCCGCAAAGAAGGGTTTGATCCTGGGGTCTTTAGCGACCCGATGGCCTATTGGGCTTCGCTGATTCTTCGTGTTTTTCGGGCCGTAGTGATCGTGGCCTTGGTGGAAGAGATTTTTTGGAGGGGATTTCTGATGAGGTTTCTCCTGAAAATGGATGGAAATTACTGGAAGGTTCCTTTTGGAAAGCCAGCGTGGATTTCATTCTTTGTTGTGACCGGGGCCTTTATGCTGGCTCATGCTCCGCTCGATTGGGCGGGGGCTTTTGTTTATGGGTCCCTGACCTTCGGTGTTGCTGTCTGGACGCGGAGCTTGCTCGCTTGCGTCGTGATGCACGGTGTGGCCAACGCGACTCTGGCCTGGTATGCCATGACCTATGCCAAGTATGGCATGTGGTAGTGGCTTATTCCTTGGGTGGGGTGTGGAAGAGCACTTCCTTGGGGACGGTGGTGTAGCTACCTTCGCCTTTTAGCCTCCATTGGAATTTGGCTTTGGCCTTGCCACTCC
Organism: Verrucomicrobiaceae bacterium TMED86; assembly: GCA_002172625.1. Taxonomy (GTDB): domain Bacteria; phylum Verrucomicrobiota; class Verrucomicrobiia; order Verrucomicrobiales; family Akkermansiaceae; genus SW10. The sequence goes on from NHEN01000115.1 coordinate 28,399, forward strand.
AGTTGATGTGTTTGATTTCGAAGGGAGAGTATGTCCCGGCTTCAAGAGGGAGTTCGAACTTCCACACTTGGTGCTCTTTGGTGAAAATTGGATTGGATTGCTGGAATGTGATGCTGATTTCATCGTCAAAATCGACCTTGAATTCGTAGGTGCCGGATTCAGGAGGGTTGATAAATCCGGTCCAGGTGGTGGAGAATTGATCAGGGTTGACACCTTCTTCGGGTTCGTTGGCCCAGTCGAAGTCCACGATTAGATCAGTTCTCGTGGAAACGGGGTCTCCTCTCCAGTATGGGTTGTTGAAGAATTTAGCAATCAGTCCTGGTCGATAGTCTGTGGAAAATGCCTTTTCAAGACGGGCGAGCTCCAAGTAGAGGGGGTCTTCGCTAGCCTCGACCTCGGTGAGTTTATTTCGAATGAGCTCGATTTTCCCCGGAAGGGATTTGGTGGCTTCCAGATCTTTCGGGCCACTCCAAATGGCATCAATCGTTTTTTTGAGATCTCCCTCCACGGTGGGAATGTTGTTCTCGTCTAACAATGCGAAGACTTCAGCTTGTCCGGCAGCGACAACATCCTTGATCAGGGCTCGTTTCAGGGCTGATCTTAATTTAAGAGGAAGTTTGTCAAATGAGGCCCGGGTAAGGGGGAAGTTATCGGAGTGGGCAGATTCGATTCCGAGGTAGAGGTGGTAAATTGGGTCGTCGGTAGAAGCCAAGCGGGCGAGTCGAAAGCTTAGGTCAAAATCAGCAGGAGTAAATTCCGCAACCCTTAGTTGTCCTGAAATTTCTTTGCAGGTTAGTTTTCCCTCTGAGATTTCTTCAATTCGAACTTCTGTCGGTTTGATGTTCTTGGTAAAGGTGATGCTGGTTTTTTTTCCGATTTCAGGGCGGAAGGATTCCAGAATGGTTTCGTTGGCGTTAATGAATTTTCTGGTGAGTTCTTTTAATTCGGGGTCATCAGAATCGATTTTCTCGGCAAGGGTTTTTGTTTTTTTATAGTCCTTCGCAAAAAAGGCCTCCGCCAGTTGGTCGATCATCTCGCCCTGAGCGACAGGAGGAGGGATCTTGGGGTCGGGATCAGGAGTCGGATCAGGAATGGGGTCGGGGACCGGAGGTTCGGTAATATCTGGAGCTGGATCCGGGATCTTGACGATCGAAGGGGGGGCGGGTTTGACCCTTGTTGGGTTGGGGGATGGGTTAACCGGCGGGGTGTCATTGGGCCTCTTCTTTTTCTTGTCGGCGACTGCGGGAGTGTCGGAGGAGTCCTCCGATGGGTCATCCGAATTTGAACCAATGATCATCACCAATCCAATGAAGCAAATAACGATCGCAGCGACGCCGAAGAAGGCGAGGCGGTTTTGGCTCTTCTCCGCCGAAGCGAGTTTGGTCGGAGTATTGACCAGGGGAGAAAGCGAGATGGAGGGGATTCGACGATTGATGTGCCCGGTGACGAGCGACGTCGGCCGGGCGGTCATGTCACCCATGGGGGCAATATCCTGAGCTTGGGAATCGATGAGTTTCAGGAACCATGATTTGTGTTTGAGACCGGTCGAGAGTTGGTCGGTGCGGAATGCTTCGTAGTCGAATGGCACACGTCGAAAGCTCACGTGTCGTGATTCCATGTCGAGGATGGTGTAGGAGGCGTTGATGTCGCCATCACGAGGATCTCCGACTGACCCGACATTGATGAGGTGGCGTTGGTGTGGATTGAAGAAGCTGTCTTGAGGCGGGGTCTGAGTGACTTGTTGAGTGGCGGGGTCGAAGCTGAAGATGCCGGGCAAATGGGTGTGGCCCATGAAAATCAGGCTGGCATCGCTGGTGAGAAAGGAGGGAAGCGCTGATTCAGGGGTGGTGATGTAGTTCCAGTTTTCAGGCTCGGCGGCTTCCGCGTGCACGCAGAGAATGTCGTCGAATTGCAGCGTGGTGGGAACTTTGCCAAAAAACTTTGCGGAATCATCTCCGAGACATTCGCGGGTCCAATCGATGGCCTCATGGGCATTGTCGTTAAATTCGTTCGGATTGAGGCGATTTCCAATGACCGCGTCGTGGTTCCCCAGGATGATGTTTTCCGTTCGGCAGGTGACTTCCTCAAGAACCTGCTTGGGGCGGGGCCCGTATCCAACGATGTCACCCAGGCAGACGATGGAGTCGATGTTGTTCTGCTTGATATCCAGCAAGACAGCCTGCAACGCCTGAAGGTTGGCGTGGATATCGGAGATGATAGCGACTCTCATGGCGGATTGGACAACGGTCTAAAAGGGGACCGGCGAAGTTTAACCGGGGGAGCGACGATATTGCTTTTTTGATAAAAGACCAAGCGATGAATAGCTTCTTTTTAGAGAGCGCCAGGTCCTTGAGTTTGTTCGTATTGCAGGGATTCAGTCGAATTGAACCCAGTCGAGGAACATGAGACGACCTTTTTTTGGGTGGGTAAAGACAAGGTGAATGGGTCCGCTTTCTTCGGGGGTCTTGAAGGCGGCTGAGAAGGTTTGGTAGTTTTTGATGCCTCCGGTATGGCTAACTTTGACGGTGGCAAGGAGC
>NHEN01000116.1 GCA_002172625.1 Verrucomicrobiaceae bacterium TMED86
AACGACGCCAAGGATGTCGCCATTTCTGGGGTCGAGGGCGAGGCTGGCCATCTGGGCTCCTTCGGGAAGAGCGCTTGTGTTTACAAGATTCTCCAAGGCATATTGAACCTCGATATCCAACGAGGTAATGACTTTGAGCCCCCCTTCTTTGATTTGAGACGAATCAAAAACCGTTTCAAGAGGCCGCCGCATCACCCGGGTGCCGTGACTCGTTTCGACAATTTCGGAGTTCGGATTCCGGAGTTCGAGGTCTTCACCCTTGATCTCTTCAACTTCGGATTCAGAGATCTCACCAATTGCGACGAGACGGGCTAGGACTTCGCCGCGCTGTTTGAGGGCTCCTTTGAGATTTCGCCACGGAGAGCAGGCGTGGGGAGCTCTGATGATACCGACGAGCAAGGCACAGTGGTTTCGATTGAGTTCGGAGGTGGGCTTACCGAAGTAGCTCAGGGCGGCCTCCTCAATGCCGTTGCACCCCGAGCCGAAGTAGATGCGGTTGAGGTAGTGAGTGAGGATTTCGTCTTTGGTAAAATTGGCCTCGATTCGGTATGTTAGGGCGATTTCGAGGAACTTGCGATTGAGTGATTTTTTTTCGCGGAGTTCGTAGGTGTTACGAGCGAGCTGCATCGAGAGGGTCGAGGCGCCCTGGGTAAAGTCGCGGTCTTTAAGGTTGCGCACGGTAGCCCGGGCGAGGCCGATGAGGTCAACGCCCTCGTGTTCAAGAAAGCGGCTGTCCTCTCGCGCGAAGAGAGCTTTTCTGAGGAAGTCCGAGATTTCAGAGTTTGTGATCAGGCGACGGTTTTCTCCGTGGATCGTTCCGTATTCGACGCCATTGCGATCGATGAGCACGGTTCGGGCAGGCATTTTTTCGACAAGAGAGAGATCGAACTTGCTGGCCTGCCAGACATACCATGAGACAACACCCAGTAAGGGGACCAAAAGGGTAAGACCAGCCCGCCAGGCAAATGCCCACACGCGCCGGATTGACCGGCGTAACGCCCCCCGTTCACGTCCTTGTTGGTGCGATCTCCGGCTCATGAATCAACTAGGGGATCGCAGGGAGAGAAGCAGCAACATTGGCTTTGTCGGGTGGAGAAATTAAAATGGAATTTCCATCGGTAGTCGGATAGTCGACCGCGCAGAGTGGCACCACGGTTAGAAAGAGCGCGGAGTTGTCCTCGTAGGGAGTCCGGTCGACATTAATGATGGCGGCGCAGTCGGGGATTTTTTTCAACACAAGCATGTCTCCGATGTTAAAGAGACTGGTGGCATCGTCCTCGCTTGGGAAGAAGCATTCGATGAAGACAGGATAAGGAATGGGGTCACCTATCTTGTTTGGTCGCACGAGGGCCTGCGCTTTGATTACGGCCCCGGAGGTGAGGAAATCTGCGCCGGTGAGGGCTCTCACCTCGGAGACCTGGTATTCACCGGTGATGTATGTGAGCGTGCGCGACCTGTTAAAGTTGGTGAGATAGCTTCGGCGTAGCTCGCGATTAAGAATGTTGAGATCTTGGTCGGAGATCTTTTGAAATTGAGCTTCCAACTCGAGCGGGCTGCTTACTTTCTTTGGCGTGGGCGCGGTGGTTGGGGTGAAGCTTTCCAGGGGGGCGATCCGCCCGACCTTGAGCATGAGATCGTAGCTGGTTGGATGGGTGGGATCGCGAAAGAGGTTGAGGCAAACGACCCAGGAGGCGATGGCGAATGCGATCGCGAGAATATTGGCAAGAAGCCACCAGAAAAGCGGGGGACGCTTTCTGGGAAGGTCGTCGAGTTCGAGTCGGGCCATCCTTACTTACACTTGGTGCCGTCGATGGCGGGGTCGTATTCAGGTGTTTTGCCTTCTTCGGCAGGCTCGAACGAGGTGCCACATCCGCAGGAACGTGCGGCATTGGGATTGAAAATCTTGAAGCCACGATCGGAGAGCTCGTCGGCAAAATCGACGGTGCATCCCTCGAGGACGTCAAAAGAATCGTGCGCTACGATAAAGCGGGTTCCGGAGAGGTCGATGATTTCATCGCCATCTTCAGGCTCGGCAATGCGCATGGTGTAGGCCAGGCCAGCGCATCCACCCCGTTCGACACCAAGGCGTAGGCCGCTGCCTTCCGGAGCATTTTTGGTGGTAAGGAGTAGCCTGAGTTCTTCAGCCGCTTTTTCAGTTACCGTGATCATAATTTCTAGGCGTCAATTTAGATTCGACCGAGCATCTGTGCCAGTGTTCTTTTTTGTCAAGGTCGGGCTTGTCAGTCCTTTTTGCGGTAGCTTCAATGATGCCATCGACAGCGAGATCAGATCTTCCTTCAAAACCGTTTGGGCGGGACGTCTCTTGGGCTGGCTTCTGCGCCTCCTAGGGATGAGTTTGAGGAAGGAATTTAGAGGTGAGATCCGCAAAATCAATGAATGGCCGAGTCCCGTGATCTTTGTCCTGTGGCACAACCAAATTGGCGTTTCTCCTTATCTCTGGCGGAAAATGTTCCCCAAGCGAAAGTGTGTCGTGCTGACAAGTGCGAGCAAAGATGGCGCTTTATTGGCATCTGCGGTGAGTGTTTTTAGAGTGGGAGCTGTTCATGGGTCCAGTAGTCGGCGGGCCACGGCAGCCTTGATAGGCCTCAAGCGGGCTGCCAAAGCGGGTAACGATCTGGTGTTCACCCCGGACGGTCCACGTGGCCCCAGATACGAACTTCAGCCCGGAGTTATCAAAATTGCGCAAACAACCGGGATGTTGGTGCAGCCGATGTATATCGACTATCAATCGTGCTGGAAGTTAAAGACCTGGGATCGCTTTCGAATACCCAAGCCATTTAGTAAAGTAATTCTTACTCTGGGTGATCCCTTGGAGATTCCACGGAGGTTGAATGAGGAGGAGTTTGAATCTCAACGAGCCGATCTTGAAGCTTCCCTTCGGGTTGGAATTGGCGATCTTTTAGAAAACCATGGCAACGATCATTGATGGTAAGAAAGTAGCGGCGGATGTTCTCGAGAAATGCGCTGAGGAAATCACGGACTTGAAAAGTCAGGGCATTACTCCCGGCTTGGCAGTCGTCTTGGTCGGAGAAGATCCGGCTTCCAAGGTCTATGTGAATTCCAAGGTCAGAAAATGTGGCGAATTGGGAATCCATTCAGAGAAAATCGTTTTATCGAGAGAGGCGACTCAAGAGGAGGTATTGGAAACCGTAAAGAACCTGAATGAGAATCCAAGGATTCACGGGATTTTAGTGCAATCTCCTCCGCCACCGCAGATCGATGAGGAGGGCATCGTCAGGGCGATCGATCCAGCCAAAGATGTTGATGGATTTCACCCTGAGAATGTGGCCAAACTCGCTCTAGAAGATCCCACGGGATTTGTTCCCTGCACACCGGCCGGTTGTATCGAATTACTCCGATCAGCGGGAATAAAAACGTCTGGAGCTAATGCAGTTGTGGTAGGTCGGAGTATGATTGTCGGAAAACCAATGGCGCTTCTTTTAATGGCCCGTGGAAGTGATGCGACGGTCACCGTTGCCCATTCCCGATCCAAAGATCTGCCCGGGATTTGTCGGCAGGCAGACATTATCGTAGCCGCGGTGGGGCGTCCCGAGTTCATTACGGATGACTATGTTAAAGAAGGAGCGGTGGTGATCGATGTGGGGATTAACCGCGTCGATGATGCCGAAGCCAAAAAAGGATACCGGCTCTGCGGCGATGTGGACTACGCCAGCGTGGCTCCCAAATGTTCCGCAATCACGCCGGTTCCAGGTGGTGTTGGCCCCATGACCATCGCTCTCCTGATGAAAAACACGATCAAGGCTGCGAGATTCGCGAGGGCTTAATTTACCTTCGCTTTACAGACGGCTTGTTGGAGTGGGGTTAGGATCCCCACCATGAAGAGAGCGCAATTTGCCCGGAGGGCCTTTTTAGCAGCAGGTGGAAGTCTGATTTGGTCTCCCGTGTCGGGACATGAAAAACCTCATTCCTGGCTGCTTTCCCATGTGCGTCATATCCCAAGCTCCAGTGCGGTGGAGGTGGTGCATGTGGAGGCGGATGTCTCGATCCGCGACCAGGTTGCCACGACGACTCTCATTCTGACGTTCAAAAATCCCGGGAGCCGCCCGCAGGAAGGGCAGGCCATTGTTCCCGTTCCGGATGGAGCGACGTTGAAAGGGTTTGCAATGGAAGGCTCTACTTTGAAAGTTGAGGCGAAGATGCTTCCCAGAGCCGAAGCGCGTCGAATCTACGACCAGATTGTCAGCCAGTTGAAGGATCCGGCCTTATTGGAATTTGCGGGTCTCGGAGCGGTTCGATCGAGTGTGTTTCCGGTCCCCGCAGGGAAGGAACTTAAGCTTCGCTTGGTCTATGAAGAACTACTTTTGAAAGATGGAGAGCGGATCGACTATATCCTTCCACGGACTCAATCGATTTCCTATCGGACTCCCTGGAAAATCTCCTTGGATTGGCGGGACACCGGAGGAATTCGCACGGTATACTCTCCCTCCCATGAGGTCGACTGGTCTCGGAAGAGTGGGCGTCGAATCAATCTAAACATGGACGGGGTGATTAATCCCGGGCCTTTGCGGGTCTCCATTCTTCGACGGAAGAATTCCAATGCCGTTGCTTCGATTCTTTCGCACGCGACTGGAAAGGATGAGGGTTATTTCCTGATGCTTTTATCGCCACCGGAAAAGAATGCCAACTCTCCCAAACTTATAAGGGAAGTGACCATCGTGATTGATAGGTCGGGAAGCATGGCTGGGGAGAAGATGCGTCAAACGATTTCCGCTGCCGCACAGATAATGGGTGGTCTGGAGGATGGAGAACGATTTAATATGATCAGCTACAATGAATCGGTTGAGAAATTTGCTCCCAAGCCGGTGGTGCTGAACTCCAAGACACGGGAGAAAGCATTTGGGTTTTTGAAATCTCTTCGAGTGAGTGGGGGCACTAATATTCACGATGCCATCCTCAGCGCTCTTTCCCAGCCCTGTGAAAAAGGGACTCTGCCGATGATCCTTTTCCTTACCGACGGGCTCCCGACGATCGGTGAAACCAGCGAAAGAAAAATTCGCGCTGCCAGCAGGGAAAATAATCATGCCCGGAGACGAGTTTTCACCTTTGGGGTGGGAGTTGATGTGAACACCCCCTTACTTTCCCGCCTGGCTGACGATAGTCGAGCCATGGCCAGCTACGTCCTGCCGGGGGAAGATGTGGAGCTCAAGGTGTCCAAGGTGTTTCGCCGTTTGTCAGGGCCAGTTCTTGCGAATCCAGTTGTCAGTGTTGATGGCGATTCCGGGAGGGTGACTGATGTTCTTCCGGCAAAGCTGCCGGACTTTTTTGAGCAAGATCAGATCGTCATTCTCGGGAGATATCGGGGGGAGGCTCCCATTCAGTTTAATCTTCGCGGAAGTGATGGAGAGATGGAGCAGAAATTTCAGTTTCAATTCAAACCAGGTGGCCGAAAATTAGCACCCTTTGTTCCTAGGCTTTGGGCCAACCGAAAGATTGCGATTCTCACGGAAGCTCTTCGTGATCTCGGTGCAGATTCTTCGATGGGGCTTCTGAATGGCAGACCCGTGAACTCGAATGATCCACGTCTCAAGGAATTGGTGGATGAGATTGTGAGACTCTCCCGGGAGTATGGCATTCTTACCGAGTATACCGCCTTTCTCGCCCGCGACGCAGAACTCTACAGTGCTCGCTCAAGGCAGAATGAGATTGCCACGGAGAACTTTCAGCGTCGTGCGATTCGGACTCGGAGTGGAGTTTCCTCGGCGAACCAAGAGGTAAACATCTGGAAGAAAAAGGGGCAGGTCTGCATCGATCCTTGGAATCGTTATGTGGATGAGAAATTAGCGGAGGTTTCAGTCGAGAATGTTCAGCAGGTGGCAGGGAAGACCTTTTATCGGAGTGAAGCCTCGTGGGTGGATTCCCAAGCCGTTCAGCGTGGCAAGGAATCGCCGGTCATCGAGGTTAAGGTTGGGAGTCCGGATTTTTTCAAGTTGGTGGACCGTCTGGTATCCCTTGGGGAACAGGGATGCCTCGCTCTCGGAAACAACACAGATGTGGTCATCGACACCAAACTCTATCGCTTTCGCTAATCATTAAATAACTGAAAAATTATGAAGATAAAATTGAAAACACTAATGGCCGTGACCGGAGGACTGCTCCTTTCGAACCTTTCGGCCCAAGAAACTCTGAAGCCTGAACAGGCCAAGGTGCAAATTGCCATTCTCCTTGATACCAGCGGGAGTATGAGTGGGCTCATTGAGCAGACCAAAACACAACTCTGGAAAGTGGTGAATACCTTCATTTCCGCCAAGCAAAACGGACAGGTTCCTTTTGTGGAAGTCGCCCTTTATGAATACGGAAACGATCTTATTTCAAAAGATGTCAACTTCGTGCGCCAGATTCAACCGTTGACGCGAGATCTCGATCAGATCAGTCAGGACCTTTTTTCCCTGACAACAAATGGAGGAAGCGAATTCTGTGGCGCCGTCATTTCCAGTGCGATCAACGAGTTGAAATGGGATGATAATCCAAAAGTCTACAAGGCCATCTTTGTTGCGGGTAATGAACCCTTTACCCAAGGCCCTGTGGATCCCCAGGAAGCTTGTCGTGCCGCGATTGGAAAAGGAGTCATCGTAAATACCATCCATTGTGGATCGGAAGAACAGGGGATTTCCGGTGGGTGGAAATCCGGAGCTCTTCTGGCGGACGGGAGCTATCTTGTCATCAATCAAAATGCCGCCGTGGTTCATATCGAGGCGCCCCAGGACGCCAAACTGGTCCAGTTGGGTGAGAGCTTGAATAAAACCTATATCGGCTTTGGTCGACATGCTCAAAACAAGGCGGCGATGCAATCGGTGCAGGACGAAAATGCCCGGAAGAAACAAAAATCCGGAGCAGCGGTCAACCGCGCTGTCACCAAGGCGAGTCTGAACTACGATAATTCCAGTTGGGATTTGGTGGACGCCTGTCAGATCAAGGATTTTGATTGGACCAAGTTGAAGAAGGAAGAACTCCCCAAAGAGATGCAGGAATTGGATCTGGAGGGTCGAAAGAAATACGTGGCTCAGAAGCAGCTCGAGCGGAAGAATATCCAGAAGGAGATCAAGAGGCTAACTTCTGCGAGGAACGAATTCGTGGCCAAGAAGCGCACTGAAATGGCGGCAAAGAACGAGGAAAGCACTCTCGATGTCGCCGTGACCAATACTGTCCGCGAGCAAGCAAGTAAGAAGGGCTATCAATTCACGAAGAAGTGATTCGTGTGAATTTGAATTTTTTGTTACAGTAGGCGGAGCGGAAAAAAATATTCCGCTCCGCTTTATCCTTAAGATTAATGTCTATACCCACCATCTTAGTTGTTGAAGACGATGACGCTGTTCGCCAGGGCGTGGTTGATACGATGAAGTTCGCTGGCTACGAAGTTATTGCGGCTCCCGATGGTCGGACCGGACGCGAGGCTGCTCTGACTGCGACTTACGATTTGTTATTGCTGGATCTCGTGCTCCCTCACCATACGGGATTCGATATTCTGGAAGCCTTGCAGGCAGAGCGTCCGGGTCAGGCTGTCATTATTCTCTCGGCTAAGGGTGAGGAAAATGACCGAGTGCAGGGATTAAAAATGGGAGCGGATGATTACGTGATGAAGCCTTTTAGTGCCCGGGAATTATTAGCGCGGGTTGATGCTGTTTTGCGGCGAACCACCGAGCGTCAGGCTCTGGGGCAGCGGTATGAAATCCTGGGAAGAGTGATTGATTTGACCCAGGCTCAAATTGAATACGAGGGGGGGCACAGCGAACTCTCCGAACGCGAGGTTGGCGTGTTGCGTTATCTCATTGGAAACCCGGAACGTCCCGTTCCCCGGGATGAACTTTTGCGGCATGTTTGGGGGATAGACCCTCACCGGATTGAAACCCGCACCGTGGATATGCATATTGCTCATCTCCGCAAGAAGCTGGCGGATGACGGACAATCGATCTTGAAAACAATTCGCGGGCGTGGATACCGACTCGCTTTAAATTCATGAATCGTCCCTGGGTCATCTGGTTGGTGCTATGTGGTTGTGCCACCGTTATTTTGGGAATGTTTTCCTGGATGACGGTTCACGCTCTTAGCTCGGAGAAAGAGCGTATCGAGATGGAGAGCCAATCCCAGATAAGCGAACGAATGAGGCTTTCGCTGGCCCGCATGGACACAGTTGGGACCGGATTGTTGGTTGTGGAAAATCAACGCCCGCCCTTTCACTACGAGGCCTTTTATTTCCCGGAAAACGTCATGACCAATACTCTTCAGTCTGTGGAGAAAGGAGTGATCTTACAACCATCGCCTCTTTTACTGGAGGAACGTGACCTGGTTAAAATGCATTTCGAAGTGACTCCCTCCGGAGAATTCCGCTCCCCTCAGATGCCAGTGGGCAGCCAGCGGGAAATGGCTATTCAGTCTGGTGCGAATGAAGCTGCTCTTAATTTGGCAGGCGCTAATCTTGAAAAGGTTAAGATGATGTTACCCGAGAATCTCGGTTTGGCCGCCAAGCTTTGCATCGCTGCGGAATCGAGTCCTTGGGGGACGAGTGAGCCTTTGCAGGCCAAACAACAGGAAGCCAATGCCTGGATGTCCAGGAATGCCAATGATGTAATAAGGCAGCAGTCCCCGGATCAGAAAATCTACCAGGACAGTCTCAATACCAGGGAAAAGCAAAGCAGGGCGGGCGTGTTGAAAAAAGCGGTTGGCAAGGCTGCCAAGCGGTCGTCTGAAGAGGCCCAGAGCGCTTATAATTATTCCAACAGATTGCCGGTGGAACAAATCGTGAAGGTTGCTCCCTTGCTGCCGGTTTGGGTAGGTGAGGAACTCTTTTTGATTAGGGAGGTGCAAATGTCCCGTTCTACTAAATATCAGGGTGTTTGGTTGGACCGTGAGAAAGTGGAGGCTGAATTTTTGGCGCAAATACCCCGTGATTTGGTCGGCGCCAAGATGATGGCGGTCAAAGGGGGGATGGAGCAGGTGAAGGATCCTTTTGTGCTGGCCTCTTTGCCCTGGAAATTGGTGCAAGGTCCGCTTGCCGAAGGAACTCTGGACAGTCTCACTCCCTTGAGATCGACGCTGATTGCGGGTTGGGTTGCCGCACTTTTGGCCCTGGTGGCTTTGTATCTTCTCTTGAAAGGGGTGATGAAGCTGAGTGAACGTCGGGCGGCCTTTGTCTCTTCTGTGACACATGAATTACGGACACCCCTGACGACCTTTCGCCTTTATTCCGAGATGTTGGCAGAAGGGATGATTACTGATGAGGTAAAGCGCGAAGAGTATCTTCGGACCATGTTAAGTGAGTCGGAGCGCTTGAATCATTTGGTCGAAAATGTTCTCGCGTATTCCCGAATCGAAAAAGGGAATGCCCGATCCAAGAGTGAAGTGATTTCGGTTGAAAACCTGGTGGGGCAGCTTCGCCCGATCCTCCAACGGCGTGTTGATCAAGAGAGTGCGGCTTTGTCGATTGAGATCGCAGAGGACGCGGGTGAAATTGACACCGATGTTACCGCCATCGAGCAAATCCTCTTCAATCTGATCGATAATGCCTGCAAATACGGATTGCCGGATGCGGGCCGTGGGCATGTGACCTTGCGGGCCTTTCGGTCCAAGCGAGGAGTTGAGTTCGAAGTCTCCGACAGAGGGCGTGGCGTGGCTGCGCGGGAGCGAAAGCGGTTGTTTAGGGCCTTTCATAAGAGTGCCCTGGATGCCGCACACGATAAGCCTGGTGTTGGGTTGGGTTTGGCTCTTTGTCGTCGATTGGCCCGGGCATTGGGAGGGGATTTGATCCTCGATCCGCGTGTGGAAAATGGAGCGAGCTTCAGATTGCTGGTGCCGGTTTCCTGAGAGGGGTTTGTTTTCTTAGATAATGCTCCCTTCTCGTCCCGCTTTGGAGGTGATAGAATTTTCTCGATGAGAGTTGGGCTAGCATTGTTATTTGGATCGAGCGTCTTGTTTGTGTCGTGTGGGGATTTGTTGAAACCTCGGGTGATCAAGCCGAAGGCGGCTAATCGAGGAGGCTTGTCCGGAGCGCAAGGAGCCGTGGGCGCGGCGGCCCAATTGAAGGCCAAGAAGGAGATGGCAAAGAGAAGTTCGGAAGGAGCACAAATTGGAATGGCTCCAGAGGAAGTGGGATTTCTTCCCAGTGCGGTGGGGGACAACGCAACGGTCGGTGGTCTTAAATTGCCGTCAGACAATAGTATTGTTTGGTCTTCGATGGATGATCCCACTGCCGACATTGCTTTTGATAAGCCGTTTTTAAAACCGCAGAGGCGAGGAGGAAGCTGGGAAAACAGCTATACCAATGCCCGCCGTGAGTCGATGCGCACGGGTAAGCCAATCGTGATGTGGTTTACCAACGAAGGGGCTACACCGAGCCCGATTTGTAAGACCTTGAATCGAGAGGTTTTTGGAACGAGTGATTTTGTGAAATGGGCAAAGATGAATGTTATCCGGTTGAAGATTGATATTTCCGGTGGCTCTGGAGATCGTGGGAACGTGGGAGATTTAACCACCCGGAAGAGGAAGTATGTCGCCAAGCTAAAGAAGCAGTATTCAGTTCTTGGTTTTCCTACAGTCATCGTTTTGCAGCCGAATGGATCGGTCTATGACCGTTATCGCGGCTACAAAAAGGGCCATAAGTCCAGCTACTGGCGGGAGCTGAAAGATGCCGTGTTGACAATTACTCATAATCAGAAAGTTTGGCGGAAGAAAATGACAGCCAAGGGTTATCGCTCCTGGAGGGGGCGGAATGATCAGGTCATTTTTGCGCGCCTCGCTCGTTATTCCGAAGGTGATCTGACTTTAATCGAGCCGAATGGCGGGAAAATTCAAACGCAAGAAAGCCGCCTCTCCAGCTCCGACCGGGACTGGTTGGATGCTGAAAAGAAGAAGCGGGGGCTTTGATCCCTTACGGTTGATAGACCCGAAAGAACATCCGTGGTTCTGGTCCATCGAAGGTGAAACTCCGTCGCGTGTAGGTAGACCCCAGTGGTGAGGCGGCATCGCTGATGGTGAGATCCGCCGGAGTCCAGTTGGTTAGATCGGAGCTTCGTTGTCCTACCGGATTATAATTTGGATCGTCGTTGCGGATATCGTAGGTCGTAGAGCCGGTGATCGGATCCAGAATAACGATTGGTGAGCTGCTGCGGTCGGTGGGATCTCCGCCGAAGAGGTATTCCTCGAGATTGGTAGCGTCATCCCCATCATCGTCGCTCGCAGGATCAGCCGCGGGAATCCCTTGCTCAATGAGCCAGAAAGCGAAGGGCGTCAGGATGTAATCAGTGAAGTTCTGGGCGCGTTCGACGGCCTGTCCGGCAGGAGTGAAGAGGTTGGGCGAGCCGAAGGTCGAGCTGCTGGAACCGTCGTCGTATCCATTGACGGTTGCAGAGGAGTCGTCGAGAGAGCTCACGAGAGGTGAGGGATCGTTCTCAAGTTCGAAGATCTCCTTACTACTCACTCCGCTGTCAGGGGCGATTCCCTCACCAGCGGCTCCGAAGATTTTCGTTCCCAGCGCGTTGGTGATCACGATCTGGGTATTGTTGGAATTGAGGTCGAGAGAGGTCAACTCCGTGCCGCTGACTACAGGAGATCCGAGGAAAATGTTGCTCCAGGCGTAACCGCTTGTGGTGAGCTCATTGACACGATTGATTTCGGTATCAAGTCCTCCACCGGCAGTATCAGTGTCGATGAAAGTCAGGATGGTTCCGTTTGCGACATTGTCCCAGGTCGCGGCATCGGAAAGCTCAATGGTCGTGCGGGCGGTGAAAATCCCACCGGGATCGGAGGTGCCCACGGCAATCTCCCAGCCAGTGAGGCTGGTCGATCCTGGTCCTCCGTCGCCGACAACCACAAGTTCAAACCAGTCCTTGCCGTTTCCTGCGACGCGTCCGAAGTAGGAGTCGGAGGAGGCGGGAGCACCATCATCATCGATGGCCAGGGTTCCGCCATTGAGGAAGCCCAAATCGTCGACGGCATTTAATTCATTGACGATGACACTTGGTGCGGGATTGAGCACCTCGAGATTGAAAACCAAATAGCTGAGATTCAGAGAAGCTCCTCCGTTGTCGGCCTGGATTGTGACTTCATAATTTCCGATATCGGCAAAGGTGAGCGGGCGATTGTTTTGAATGCTAATCTGCCCGGCCAATTCGGTCAGGGTGAGGAAGTCCGGCATGGTGAGTGCGGTGACGGTCAAATTTTGTCCGCGGGGATCGGAAAGGGTGACGATTTCATTGAAGTTGCCCCGCACAGATTTTCTTGAGGAAAGGGTTCCGAAAAGCGGAGGGGTATTTATCGATAGATAATGATTCAGGCTTTGGGTGGAAGCTCCGGATGCCCAGGTGTTACGTTGGGAAAATGTTGAGGCTGAGCCATCGTCGTAGTTTCCACTAATCGGACTCACAGTATTGAAGGGATCTTCTTCAAGTTTGAAGACGTCGAGCCCTCCCAATTCGATGAATTCGTCTGGAGTTCCGTTGTCGTCGTTGTCTCTTGTGCCCACCGATTCGCCACTTGGCCCGTAGAGGACACTGTCGTCGGATGCTGTGACGGTGACGCGGGTGTTGCGACTGCCTATCGCTGGGGAATCCGGATGAGTGCTGGCAGACTGATCGATGAGGATGGGATCATGCATCCAGATGTTGGTCCAGCCAAAGCCTTGGAGATGTAAATTAGAGAGAAGGTTGAGACCGGTATCAGCGATGGTGGCATCCTCGGTCAAGGTGAGGATGGTGCCAGCAGGAATGGTCGCAAGCGAGAGGTGGTCAGAGAGGTGAAGGATTCTCGTTTGGTCGTCGCTCGTGATAGTGAAAGTCCAACCACGCATATCGACGGTGGTATTTCCGGCTCCTGTCCCGGTGACGATAAATTCCATCCAGGCTCCGCCATTTCCTTGAATGCGGCCGAGTTTGGAATCGGTGGCACCATCGAGTTCGTCTACTCCGCCTCCATTCAAGTAGCTCCCTGGATCGACTCCGTTGTATTCGTTGAGAATGATGGGGCAATTCCTTGGAGTGACTGAGAGAGAATAGATTTGGGTCACGGTCGCTGTTTCTCCAGAATCATCACTCGCTTGAATTTCGAATGTCGCTGTACCCTCGTCGGTGTCTGAGGGCGTTCCGGAGATGAGTGCGGTACCGTCTCCCTGATCAGTGATGGTGAGCCAATTAGGTTTATCGATGATCGTCAGAGTCACCGAATCGCCGGGGTTTGGATCGAGCGCGGCGATTTGGAAGGGAGCACCCGAGATATTGGATTGGCTGATCCAAGTCACATCGAAAGGCTCGATAAAAATGGGAGGAGAGGCTGGAGGAAGGACGGGGGCTGATCCGGGGGAAGCAATATCTCCGCCGGTGCTTGTGGTCGCTCCGAATTGTCCGTCGGAACTGAGTTTGCCGGGGACCTCACTGCCGTCGGTGAAACGAGCGAAGCTAATGCCTGATGTTGCGGAGGTATAAGTGAAGTTATCGATCAGGGTATTGAGGTTGTTGTAGAGGTAAACTCCGTCTCCGCCTCCGCTGAGGCCTGGGAAATCGGAAAATTCGGTTCTCAGGAAAACTTTCACTCCCGTGAGATTCCACATTTCGTTGAGGAAGGTGTCAGCATCATTTTCGGCGAGAACAATGGCACTTTCGCCCGCGGCCAGACTGTAATTTGGAAAAATCTGCACACCGCCCAACTCACTGTCGTCATCCCAGCTGTATCCGGCGAGATTTACGGCCGAGGCTCCGGTGTTGGTGATCTCAAACCAATCACCATTGGCTCCGGTGTTGGTGTGGCCACTGTTGGGCATGACCTCGGTAATTATGACCTGACCGGCGGCAGGCAAGGTAAAGAGAGCGAGAAGGGTGATGGTATTCTTCATCTGAATGTGTGAGCAAAGATTAGTTTTTTTAAATGCTTGTTAAAGAGGAAAGACCTTTGGGTTTGAGCTTTTTCCCATAACGAGCAATCTGAGGCATGGCGCTGGTGATACAGTCGTTCGATTCTTGCTAATCTTCAAGTCGCCATTGCCGACGATGCCTAAGTTGACAGGCAAAATCCGAATTCACATTCAAATTAAGTTATGATCCCTCAGGAAATCATTCGTAAAAAGCGGGACGGCGAGCGCCTCTCGAAAGCTGAAATTACCTTCTTCTCCGAGGGAATCGGGAATGGCGCAATCTCGGAAGGCCAAATCGCGGCCTTCGCGATGGCAGTGTATTTTAAAGGGATGACCCTCGATGAACGGGTTGCCCTGACCGAGGGAATGAGAGATTCCGGTGAGGTTCTCGAATGGCCCGCTATGGACGGACCGGTGATCGACAAGCATTCCACCGGGGGGGTCGGCGATAATGTCTCTTTGATGCTGGGGCCCTTGATTGCTGCTTGCGGAGGGTATGTTCCGATGATTTCAGGGCGCGGGTTGGGGCATACCGGGGGGACTTTGGACAAGCTCGACTCAATTCCCGGGTATCAGACGATACCGAATAATGACTTGTTCCGGGAGGTGGTGAAGGGATGTGGCGTCGCTATTATCGGGCAAACAGGTGATCTTGCTCCGGCGGATAAACGCTTTTATGCCACTCGGGATGTGACTGCCACGGTGGAATCGATCGATCTCATCACCGCGTCAATTCTCTCGAAGAAACTGGCGGCCGGCTTGGACGCGCTGGTGATGGATGTCAAAACCGGAAGCGGTGCTTTTATGAGCGAATATGAAGGAGCGAAAGCGCTCGCGGAGAGTATCGTCGGGGTGGCCAATGGCGCGGGCGTGAAAACGAGCGCCTTGATTACCGACATGAACGAACCCTTGGCCGAAAGTGCCGGAAATGCCCTCGAGGTGCTGGATGCGGTGCGATTTCTCCGTGGTGAGAATACCCGTTCTCGCCTCGATTCGGTGGTGATGAGTCTTTCGGCGGAGCTTCTTGTGCTCGGGGGATTGGCGAAGGAACGAGACGAAGCCCGGGCGCAATTGAAGAAAGCGCTCGATTCGGGGAAAGCCGCCGAGGTATTTGAAAAAATGGTGGCGGGGCTCGGTGGGCCAGGGGACTTGGTGGCACGTCCGATGGAATATCTGCCTGTTGCGGAAGTGAGGGCAGAGGTGCCCGCTCTCTCCGGTGGTTGGGTGGACCGAATCGATACTCGTGAGCTTGGAATGGCGGTAGTGGAGTTGGGCGGCGGACGAAAGCGTGCCGAGGATGGTATCGACTATGCCGTTGGGCTCAGCGGCTTTGTGGAACTCGGGCAAAATCTCGAAGAGGGCGAGGCTCTCTGTCAGGTCCATGCGCGAAGCGAAGATGACGCGGCGCGAGCCATTGCTCGGGTTCAAAAAGCGATTGCGCTTTCGGAAGATCAAAGCAGCGGACAACCGGTGGTTTATGAGGTGATCTCTGGGTGAGAGCATTAAGATTTTTTTCCTCGAATTGTATCTCTATTCTAAACTTCAGCATCTTTATAAGATTAATTCTCAGCTCGAACTATTCTCTAATAAAATCCACTGATATAGTTAATTTATATTCTCTTTTTATTTAAATTTAAAAAAATTTAAATTAATACCCTAATTTTAATT
>NHEN01000117.1 GCA_002172625.1 Verrucomicrobiaceae bacterium TMED86
ATAAGAATCCGCACTTCCTGATCTATAGCAGAGATCACCTTGGTGGCGACTGCAAAGCAATCAGATCCTCTTCATGATTCCTCTTTCCCTTCAAAAGAAGAAGCCGCTAGGGTCTCCCTCATGAGCAACGTCAAAAACTTTGGTGCGACAGGCGATGGAAAAACTGATGACACCGAGGCCATCAATCACGCCATCAAGGACGGAGACGGACTCCTCGTTTTCCCAAAAGGAAGCTACCGCATCACCAAGCCTCTTGAAATTGCCCTGGCCAAAACGGGCTCTTATGGAATCGCAGGCTCACTGGGAACCGCCACTATCGTCATGGACGGCCCCGGCCCCGCCTTTCGCCTCATCGGCAATCACGGAGGCACCGGCGATCCCGGCTCCGTAAAATCCGGAGTATGGAAAAACGAACGCATGCCCCAGATTCGCGAGATCGCCATCGAAGGAGTTCATCCCGAAGCCGACGGCATCGAGCTCACCGAAACCATGCAGGCCATCATCGATGGCGTCATGATCAGAAATGCCCGGCATGGGATTCATCTCGTCAAACGCAATCGCAACGTGCTCATCGTGAATTGCCACATCTATCACAATCGCGGCGCTGGTATTTTTCTCGATGGCCTGAATCTGCATCAAATTAACATCGCCACCTCCCACATTAGCTACAACCGGCTCGGGGGAATCCGCATCGAACGTTCGGAGATCCGCAATCTTCAGATCACTGGAAACGACATCGAATACAACAACGCGCCCCGCTCATTCCCCAAACTCCCCACGGAACCAACCGCGGAAATTTGGATCGATACCACCGCCGACGGAGCAAGCGTTAACGAAGTCACCATCGCCTCCAACACCATTCAGGCCACCGATTCCAAAGGCGGCTGCAATATCCGCATCGTGGAAAAGCGCGACGGCTCCCGTCCACCCGGACTCATTGCCATCACCGGCAACATCATCGGCTCCCAGGAGAATAACGTCCACCTCACCAATTGCTACGGCGTCACCATCACCGGAAACTCCATCTACTCCTGCGGGAATCGCAACCTCCTCATCGAAGACTCCGGCATGATCACCGTCGGCAGCAACCACTTCCGGCGTCACACCGAAAAATACGGCACCGGTGTTCGTTTCATCAACAGCCGGGACTGCACCATCACAGGCTGCAGTTTCCTTGAAGAAGCCCCCGAAGAACAGAAAAGCGGAGCCTCTCTTCTGGAGCTCGCAAACTGCCAGCGAATCGCCATCACCGGGTGCACCTTCACCAACGGCCTTCCTCACGGAATCAACGCCAAGGATTGTCACAACGTCCTCATCACCGGCTGCACCCTCGCCGAGACTCGTGAGAAACCATTGGAAAATGCAGCCATCAACTTCGCCGGCAAAGGATCAGGCAACTCCATCACCTCCTCATCTGTCCAAGGAAAGACCAACGCTGAACGATCCGCCGGCCTCACGATAAAGTAACGATATTTACTGCCCCAACATCTTATGCAAAGCAGACACCGGAATGGTGTTTTTCAAGACCATCTGGAGATTGGTGGCGTCGCCGTCCTTGTCCCGGTTGTAGTAGATACTATTGGTCGATGCCACGACCCCAACGACCTCTCCCTTGGCATTCATCACCGGACCCCCGGAAGAGCCCTTGGCATAATCCGCCGTGATCCCCATGCGCACCGGTCCGGTTTTACTTTTCCGAGGCTCATTAAAATAGCGGGAAACCTCCCCGGTGGTTTGCATGTAAAGGTTGCGGTTTGGATGGCTGATCACCCGGACGTCCTCACCTACCTCGGCAGGCTTCCCAAGACGAAGAGCTTTCATTCCTTTCCCATTCACGCGAAAAACGACGAGGTCATTCTCTTTGCTGGCCGCAAGGACTTCGACCACTTCAAAAACTTCTCCCTTCCGGGAACAAACAGCCCAAGCCTCGCCCTTGTCATTATCAAGAACGTGATAATTGGTCACCATCAGCCCATCGCTCCGCAAGCACCATGCGGTGGCCACCCCTCCGAGGTGCCACTTGTCACACTTCCCGCAATCGTAGGTGTGAGAGATCAGGTATACCGAACCGGACAATTCATCGTATCCTCCCCCCTGACATAATTTCCCCTTCTCCTCCCAATCCATCGATTTTTCAGCCTTCTCCAAACCCTCGACAAGCCCCTTCCCCTTCAACACAAGATCAACCTCCATCCATTGAGACATCTTCTTCTCCATTGATCTCAAAATCGCGCCATCGTTAATGACAACCTGCCCCATTGCCACCCCCAAAAGAAAAGGCAGCGCAACAAGGATTCTTACTGATTTACTCATGATGAACGAACGCCACCGGAAACCAACATGTTTCAAATTTCTCCAGTTCAGACCAAAGAAGTTGGCCAAAAATGGGCAAGCTCTCAAAAAACAATCACTTGGCTCTGCCGACTGCGATGTCATTGTCTCCCCATGACCCCCCTGAACGGTATTAGATCTGCACAATACATTGGCATGATTTCCATTATCTCAGCAGCCGTATTCGCGGATCCCATCGAGATCCCCAATGCCGGCTTTGAGGACCGCGAGACCTTCGACCCCTTCCCGGAAAGCACCGACAAGTATCCGCAATGGTCTAAGGAAACCTGGCGCCAATTTGACATCTCCTCCAATGGAGGTCCTCTAAGAATCTGGAACCCCGGGGCACCGGGAATCGACGACACGAGCCAAGGCTCTCTGGATGTTGCCTTTGATGGCATTGCTCCCGAAGGTCAATACGTCATGCTGGTCAGAAGCCGTTACAACGATCCGGCCCGAGACTTTGAAGCGGTAACTCAAATTCTCGCCGAACCATTCGATTCGACCAAGGCCTATACTCTCACCGCCCAGGTTGGAAAGCTTCCCACCGAGGATACAGGAGGAAGCTTCAACTACAGCCCTAGCTGGTATGGCTACGCTGTTCAATTCGTAGTGGGTGGCACAACTATCGATGGCGCGACCTATGCTGGCCAAGTCACCGGCGGAACCGTCCTGGCTGAAGACGACAACTCCCTGGATATCATAGCCAATGAATTCGTCACTTCCACTGTGATCTATTATCCCAACCCGGAAGATTCCGTTCACGATGGAGAGCCCATCCAAATCCGCTTGTGCGCCCTCGAAAACCGCGAAGACAGAGCACTCGCCGGATGGGTCGCTTTCGACGATGTCACCTTGCAAACCGGTGCCGTTGAAGCTCCGGAGAACTCGATAAAAATCACCTCGTTCGACTACAACAAAGACACCGAACGAATTTCTCTGAGCTGGGCCTCCCGGGAAGGTCGAAATTACCTCGTTTCCTATTCAACTGATCTGGTTGACTGGGAAGCCGACCTCGATGATTCGGTAAGCGCCGACCCCGGGGACACAACCACCAGGTCCTTCAGTGTCCGAAATCTTGCAGATGCAACCGGTCAGATTTTCTTTCGCGTCCAACGAAACTAAGACTTCACCACTTCCTGCTCTTTCAGCCGCACCTCGCAAGGGCGAAGCTCTCAGCGAAGAGCGGGCAAAGAAATACGATCTCGATCAATTCTTATACGCCAAAACCACGAAGGTTCAGGGCACCCTGATCGCCACCTCCCCCCTCGACGGTTTTGGTCTCTTCCATGGAAAAACCCTTCCTCCAAATCCAAGAGAAAACCAAATAATCTAGCCTCGATATTTCTTCGTCAGGCGTTTGGCACACTGGATCTGTGCACCGGTCTCCAGACAACACTTCCGGCGGGCCCGAATCCATTCCACGGGATCGCTTCCTTTGGGAATAAATCCCGCCTTGGCACACCAGGCGATGATAAACTGCCCAGTCCGCCCACAGCCCGCCACACAATGAATGACTGCGGGCTCTTTGGCAGCGTGATGTCGATCCATCAACTTGAGAAATCGCTCGATTTGCTCGTCGGTCGGCACCCCGTAGTCCGGGACGTGAATGAAATGGTAGGCGAACTGCTTCGGCACATCCTGCCGGTTATCGAACTCACAAACATTTACGACTGATTTAATCCCCTTCTCCTTGAAGAGCTCAAAAACCTCCGGATCCGGCCACCAGGACGCAGCAATCACGCCCTCCACTATCCAGGTGAAAGGTTCCGTCCGTTCAGGCTGTCCATGCTTTGGCCAATACCAGGGGCGAATAGGCATCCCCCGTTATGACAGCACCTCCGGGCCTTGCAACGGCCATGCCCCTCGAAATGATTTTCTTTCTGCTTCGCGCCACCTCCCGTTACATGCTAGCGTATTCAATATGAGGTTCTTAGCCCCCTTGATTCTTGCTCTCACTACCCCCGTCTGGGCCAAGACCGATCCGGCCGAACTTTTGACGTGGTTGGAGAAATCCTATACCGAGCGCGTTGCCGAAATCCCCGCAGCCGACGACAAAGGACTACAAGCCGGCGACCGACTCTCCGCACTTCTCCACCTCCGCTACCTTACCGTTCTGGAGTCAATTCTGGCCGGGCTCAACACCACGGAAGAGAACCTGAAAAAGCAAATCGATATCGACGAACTGACCGGGTCGGAAAAGAAGCGTATGCTGGAACTCCGCATGGACGCTCTCGAATATCGCGCCGCCTCCCTGGCCTCCCCGGACTTCAAGGAGCCACGGACCAGCCCCATCGAAAAAATCCAAAAGGCCTATGAACGGAAAGCCCGAAAACCCACGATGGAGCTCGCCAAAGCGCAGAAAGCCCGCGACCAGGAATACGAACGCAGCTCCCTCAACGAGCGGAAAGTCGACGAGCTCTCCGAACAAATTAAAGAGCACAAAAAAAGCCTGACTGCCCTCAAAGCAGCATTCTTTGGAGCAAACGTGGGCAAAGCCTTTGAACTTCCCATCGATCAATACGCCAACGGCCCCGCCTCGGACCTCCTTGCAAAGGTCATCACTACCCGGGATCAACTCCTCGTCACCCTTAGAATCGATCCCCTGGCTGTTGCGAATAACGCCGGCACCAAACAGGGCGAAGTTGGTGGCATCAATTTTAAAGCAACCAATCTGGGAGTAATTCTTGATAACTCCTCCAGCATGCAGCCCCACATCCCCGCTCTTAAAAAAGAGATCGATAAAAACTTCCCCGGTTCACACTACCGCGAGATCTACGGTTGCGCCCTCACCTGGAATGCTGCACCAAAAACACTCGGCCAACGTGAACAGGTCATCCTTTCCATGGAGGATCTCATCATCGTCAAAAAGACCGACGCCATCTATTGGTTTAGTGACCTCCGTGATGCCCAAACCCCTGCCGGACTGGCGCGAATCTCGGAACTCTTTGATCGCTCAGGCGCGGCCTTCTACGCCTCCTCCGTCGATCAAAAACCAAAAGATGAGCTCGAACCCCTCATCACAAAGTTTAGTAAATTTAAAAAGTAGTCCTCTAAGGGTTTGTAAAGACCGGCGCCTGGTGTTGCGTGAAGAAATTCTGTGTCAACGCCATCATGCCATCCGGATTCCCGGGAAAGCCCGTGGAGTCCGGAGGTCGCGGAATGTTTTGTCCAATGGTGGCGTCTTCAGACTGGGTGTAGGAAATCGAAACGGGTGTTCCAACTTTGACCAAACGATAGAATTTGGGCGCGACATTCTTATGCATCCGCAGGCATCCACCTGATGCCGGAGAGTTTTTCATCCAGCCGGTATGGAATCCGTATGCCGATTTAAATTCACACCAATACGGCATCGGCGTCCCCTTGAACCGCCATCCCGACGGCCGGTTCCGCAAGTAACATCCACGAATAACATTCCCCTTGATGGCATATCCGTGCGTGTAGGCGCGGTAATAGTGATTCTTCGAGCGAATGCGAAAGCTGCCGCGGGGCGTCGGCGCACTCGGTCGCCCGACTGTCACTGGCATGATGAGAAGCGGCTTGCTCCCCTCCATGACATAGGCCATCTGGTTATTTAGAGAAACTTTCACGCGAACCTTGGAAGGATCTGTCGGTAAAGTAGCAGGCCGGTTATAACTCTCATAGGCTTGCATCGCCGCACTTTTCGAAGCTGTCTCCGATTGGGGAATCGGACCACATGAGGCAAACAAGAGAGCTCCGACACACGCCGCGAACGTAAAGGGGCGCAACGCGCAGAATTCAAACATTTTAACCATTATATCAGGACTCTGAAACTAACGGCGCGAGTATGAAACCTATCTCTCGAAAGCGTCAAGGAACAAGACCCTAAGCGAGAATTCCAAAGCATGATTCTGTATTTACGAAACCCTAGAGGAACTGAAGAAGCGCCTGCCCTTTTTACTTGTCTCCCCCTTTGAAGGGATGTCGGAGAAGTCGACCTCCCAAGGAGCGCCCGAGAGTTCCTCCCACGGGACCAGCGCGCCAGTTGAGGGGATCAACTCCAAAAGCGCTCGTGTTCATTCGTTCGAGCCCTTGGCCTCCTCCGCCTGCTCCTACGTCCCAAGGCAATCGATTCTGATAGATCGCCTCATCGACAGTAACGTATCGAATTTTTTCCCCCTTGGATGCCAAGGGGCGATGAATACGAAGAACGCCTTGTTTTGTTGAAATAAGGTCATCAGGAATCCGAAAAACCTGAGCTTTATCAGGAACCACCACCGACCCGGCAGACTCAGGAACACAAATGAGGTAAGTATCAGGGAGAACAGTTGTGCCCTCGGGAAACAAGAATTGAGGCACCTTCTGACCAATAGTTCCTCCACTCAGACCCCATGTTCGAGCAGGAGTATCAGGAAGCCAGAGGGAGAGCGGATCCTTGGACTGATTGTGGAGCTCGATGTACTGAAATCCCTCAACATCCGGATGATACATCACTTCGGAAATCAGCAAGGGAATGAAACTTGCTCCAAAATTTTTCAGACCAAAACTCTCGGAGAATTCGGGCTGAAAATAATCAACACCCTCGGAGGTTCGAGACCGGCCGAAGGACACGTTTTCATCACTCCCCTCAAAGCGTACACCATGGGAATAACCAGTAAGCTCTCCCCCGGGAGTCGCGGAAAAGAGATAACAACGATCACCTTTTGAGCTGAGCGCCATCTCGCTGCCTGCCGCACAAAAATCAACCTCGTCTACGACCAGGTATCCTTTTGCCGGGACAACTGTATTTTCGGGGAACTTATGTTTATATGGCCGGCTTCTTTTATAACTGAGCCACCAACCGGTAATGCTTACCGCAGCTGAGGTGGGGTTGTAGATCTCAACGCGGTCTACCAGCTGGTTGGTAGACCGGGACCGAAATTCGCTGATGACGAGTGGTGGAATTTTAGGATCAAGCTCTTCCCTACCGGGTGACCCAAGTCTCGCGGCGCTTGCACGCCACGTGCTGAAATGCTCTGGATCCGCTCCGGGTTCGAGGGACCTTCGAGTAAGCGAAAACCCCACCTTGGGTTTTCGCTTTTTGAAATAGCCATGATTATCAGGAACCGCGGGCCAAGGGTAGTGCGTTTCGTAGCGCATCCGGGTCGCAATGCCACCGTCGGGACCAATGAGTGCAATTCGTCCTATTTGATTGTTGAATCTCGAAGCCATCTCACCGTGGAACGAAACCTCGGGATACAGACGTTGGAACCTTTCCGCGTTGGCAGCAGCAACAACAAATCCTCCCGGCAATACGACAACGCCTTTAGGAAAAGTAAACTTGATAAAAGCATCAGTCCCCACTTCGGTGAAATCCACAATTCGCAAGCCAGAGAGATTCAAGGCAACTTCTCCGGTATTCTTAAACTCAATGAATTCTTCATACTCGGAATCGGGAGGACCATTCGTAGGATGAAACATGATTTCAGTGACCAGCAGTTTCGAGAAATCCTGATCGGCAATAAAAGTCGCGGTTTTCAGTTCACTCCAATCCTCTCCTGATTTCACCCGGCACTGAACCACCATGGATCGGTTGGCAGAAAAAGGACCACCGAAGTCGTGAGATTCAAATGAGTCGGAGTATACTTGGGCACCTGAACGAACGCTCCCGTCCTCCCCCCGTGGATCGGTCCCGTCAGTAGTGTAGAAAATCGCCCCGGAAGGATTTGGGTTTCTCAACTTCACCAGAGTTGGGGCCACAAGCTCACCGGATTCAGGAAAAATCCCCGGTGGTTCGAGAGCGGAAGAATAAAGCGTGAGAGCGACAAAGCAGAGATTGACCAGAAAAAGGGTAGTCCAAGAGACTGCGGCTTTCCTGAAGCGAACCATCCTCAAATATTAGAGTCCTGCCGACTCCTGTCAAGGTGGGCTGAATGGCCGCGATCATCAGGGACGGCCCACCTCCTTTCACTTCCTCTCTCCAAGCTCCGCCTTGGCTTCCATAATCAGCTTGGTTAACGCCATATCCAAGTCTCCCTTCACCTGGCTCACATGTCTGATCACTCCCTTGTGATCGATGATGTAGATTGTCGGCCAACCGGCGATGTCCCACTTGCTGGAGATCGGGCCACCCACTTTTTCGTCCCGGAAATTACGCCAAGTAATCGTGCCATTCTTGACATACTTCGAGAGCGTTTTCGGAGGATCGGTGTTCACCCCAACCAAGGCAAAGGGCTCGCCTTTCCACTTCTCAACGAGCGACCGCTCGAATGGAAGCATGCCACGGCATGGGCCTCACCACATTCCCCAAAAGGGCAGAAGCACGACCTTGCCCCGGTATTCACTTAGGGTGATTTTCTTCCCTTCAGAATCAACTCCCTCAATTTCGGGGGCTTCACATCCCACGACCAAATGAGTGATCTTATACTTCAAGTCTGCGACCCATTTCTCTACAAACTCATTCACCCCCTCTTCTTTTTCCAGCTTCTCCAGAATCCCCTTGGCCTCCTGATTTCTCGCCGCACGTTCGGCATTGTTCAGCGTTAGGTTCCGCTGTGCATCCTCAGCCACGGTCAAGGCAAGGCGAAATCTCGCTTCCTGATGCACCCTCCCTTTGGGCAACTTCCCGATGACTTCCTCCAACTGCTCCTTCTCCCCATAGAAACTCAAAATCCGGACATACTTCAACATCAACTGATCATTTTTCGGGAGCTTCCAAATCACCTCTCCCACTCGCTTCCTCTCTTGAGCGAAGCCATTCTCGATCACCCAGCCGATGACTTCCGCCGCTCCTTCCTCATTCAAATCACTCTTCACCAGGTCGAGCACCTTCATCACCTCCACATCGTTCCTCTTGGACTTACTGATCAGTTCCCGTGCGTCCTTCACTCCTCCTAGGAGCGGCCCTATCGCCAAGCCCATAATCGCCATCGCCAATCTTGCTGTCATCATCCCACCCTATCAGCCGCTTCCTGATAAAGAAACATCCAAGTCCAGGAGTTGCATTCCTCATCATCGAAGTACCCTATCATCGAATCTGTCGTCAACCCGCTGCCACTTCGCAAAAACGTCAGACCAAAAGGACAATTCCCAGCAAAAAAAACGCGACCATCCTGTCGGGTTAAGGCAATCTCTGGTGAGATACACAGGAGAGAGACAACTTGTTGGTTTCTCCCTTTAAACGTCTGATGGGAGGGATGAACAATAGCGGAAGAAAGGGCTTCAAGAGAGCCAATGAGCTCCGAGAGACGCTCTCTCATTAAAACTCACGCTCAAGCTCGGAAACGGCCATCCCGGGCTGCTCAAACTCATACTCAAAAACTCTCACTGCACCGAATCTTGGTGACTGAGTTGGATCATCTGGCACCGATGGCCAAGATCTCCCATCAAGCGAGCCCAGAAGGAATCCGGTATTATTTTGCGGTTTGGCACTATTCGATAGACACTAATTCATCTGCTTCTAGGTTCCACGCGTGAAGCAAAATTTCAATACGATCCTCTTTTTAGCAGTAAGTGCCGCTCTGGCGAGCGATGCGCTGTGTGATAGCTCTCCGACCGTTGAGAAAAATTACTCCTATCTCTATTTTGAGAATGGCTATCCCACACTTAGCTGGGGGCGTCGTCCACAAAGTAATGCGAACCTTGTGGCTCGCGACAATCCGGATCTGGTTTTTCAAACCGGATACTACAGCCTGATGCTGGATTGTGATGATGTCGCCCTGAAGGGCTTTGACGCCTTAGCTGGAACGGATTATCTCTCCGCACTCAACCAGGACGTAACGCAATTTACTCCGGCCAGCAGTTTTTCACTTCAACTGACTCAGAGCGGAGTCGATTACTTCTGCACCGAGGGATTGGTCAATGGCAAAGTCCGGCTTATCGAGAGCGGACAGTATGTGAAACGGATCGACCATGTTGGCTTGGTTTTCAAGAATTCGGCTAACGAAACACTGGAAGCGGATAATCAGGGGAAGCCTCTCCGGCTGGAGATTACAGCTTGGCCGGATCGAGTCACCTTTCGGCTCGATGCCTCGGGTGTGGAAAACGATCCAATCACCAACGCAAAAATCGAATTAATCTCTCCAGGCGGTGTAACACATACGGCTGAGAGTAGTTCCAATCAGGCGCGCCTTACGCTGAAACCGCACGAAGATCTACGGTTGTCTTCTTTGAGCACGAACGACTACATTGCGCAAGCCACGAATCTTCAAAACAATACTCCGCTTACAGTCGATTTTGATACCGACACCCATGCTTTTGAGATTATAGTGCCAGTGGGTGGAGTCACCTATCCTTCGGGTAGAAACCGGGTGGATGAATTCCTGATTGAAGTCTCTAATCCCCACGAGCACGTCGCTAATGTTCCCTTGCGCTTCATCAAGTCCTTTTCCCCAGCCATCACCGGAACGTCCATGTTGCTCAGTGATGCCAACAGCGGACGACCACTAGGCATACCCGTGCAGATCTCGAAGAACTGGCATGTAGATTGGGACAATCGCACCACACACGACGGTCAATGGCTACGAGGCTCGACCCTGCTCAACCTGCAGGCGGGCGAGACCCGGCGGATGAAGCTGCGAGTAGCCTATGGTTATTGGGGCGGTGCGGGCACAGTTTCGCATGCCCAGCTTAGTTTGATCGGCTACGGTGGAAACTGGAAATGGGATGAAAGCGCGCTCGGCGCTTGGGGGGAGTCGTTGACTTTTGATCCGACCCAGCACATTGGCTCTGCCTTTCTGGATGATATCCGTCCGACTTTTACCCAAAGCTATAAAAATAACGGACAATACAAGGACGGTGGCACGGCGAATACCACACATAATTGGACGGAGAACGTAGGCGGTGGGGACTTCCTCGTCTATTTTGACAGTGCCAATACCTATCGTTGGCTCAAGCGAATCAAAACCTGTTATTACCAGACCGGGCCGAACCTTACCGAGGTACACTACTCCGGTGTGACTGATGATGACAGGATCCGCACGAACTACACCAGTCGCATGGTATCCACCCTGGACTACCACCGCCGTTTTCACGCTTATAAATACGAGTTTCTTGAGGATGTCACGACTCCGAGGCGTCTAGTATTTTACCAAATGGGGGCAGACTGGTACACAACGTCAAGTTACAACAATTTCCATATCGGCGATGCAAACGGCTTGCTCGGCACCGTGGATATCAACGATGGCACAGACCCCATCAACGGAGGAAATAAATACAAGGGAGATCCTGTAGCGATGGATGGCAAATGGCTGAGCATTGAAGATGAGACGGGAAACTCCGGTGGCACTCCCGCATATGCTCTACGCGGCTTGATTCCTCTGAGTTCGACTTTGAATGGAGATAACTTCCCGCTGCACGTACACAATTACGGGCGTTCCTGGGGTGGGAATAATGCCTTATTTGATTTCAGTTCCGACTCGGTGAAGCGCTCCTACCAAGCTGGTGATGTTGTCACCGGAGAAATTGAATTCATCATGCCGCCGAAGCATAGTGACAGCTACTGGGGCGGAGATACAGAGCTAATTAATCGCCTCGCCGTTTATAATGTAGGTGAAGATGATGCCACCTGGCAAACGGTGCGGGATGAACTGGTAGCGAACATCGGGATGAATGTATCGGTGCACTTGGGAACTCTCCTGAATAATTACCCCCTTGAAATACAGCCCGTCTCCGGTAATCGCGTGCTTACGGATCTCACTATCGAAAGTGGGGGTATTGGCCACGTACCTATAATACTGAAGGGAGCGGATGCAGGACTTGGACTCAAGGTTCAGCGCTACAGCTCTGGCACATGGGTGGATATCGAATCTGTGGATATCGAGAACGACACTTATTACCAGGCCGTACAGAATACCAACGGCACGATGGACTACACTTTCAGTATTCCCCGTCCGAGCGGCGAACATAATCTCGATGCCCCCTGGAGAATCCGCATCCTGTATGCACAATTTACACGTTTGGATACCCCCCCTCAGGAAGCACACAATTTTTCCGGAGCAGACGGCACAGAAACCGATGGTTACCTCCAACTAGGCGATACCGGATTCGTCAAAGGGTGGAACAGCGGTTGGACCGTAACAGGCGGTATTCTCTCAAACAACAGCAGTAATAATAACAACACTGGCGAAGGAGCACTTGGGCGGATGATTCCAGTAGACGAACTCTCTGCGAACGAGGGCAATCTTTTGACACTTAGCTTTGATTA
This sequence comes from Verrucomicrobiaceae bacterium TMED86, assembly GCA_002172625.1. GTDB lineage: Bacteria > Verrucomicrobiota > Verrucomicrobiia > Verrucomicrobiales > Akkermansiaceae > SW10. The sequence continues at coordinate 12,476 of NHEN01000117.1, forward strand.
CCACCTGAACGATCCAGCCGAAGTTCTCTATCTCCATCTTTGGGTTTTAATCGGCCAAGAGACCAACAGCACTAACATTATGAACCTCGGCGCTCAAAATGGCAACGCATGGTATACTGGGAGTAATAATATTTCGATGTTTCATCTCACTGACGGCGTGAGCACCGACGATAATGCCAGAGCAGCTGCAGTATCACTCACTGGAACGAGAGGATGGCGAACTTACAATCGTACTTTCGACATATCCGAGTTTAGCGATGAACGCAACAATTTGTCTAAATACGACTATATTGTTCTGGGCCTTGCCCGCGAGGTTGGAAACGCTACCACCTCGGGAGTCTCGGTTTCCAACATCGCGCTCTCCGTTAATTCGAAGGGCGAAGAGGAAGTGCCCTATGAAAAATGGGCGAGTGATCACGGTTTGACTCTCGCGGGTGCGGAGGATGATGCCGATGGCGATGGAGCCAGCAATCTTCGAGAATTTGTCTTTGGAGGAAATCCGACGCTAGCTTCTTCAGTAGGACCGTTGCCCTTCATGCGTAAAGTGGAGGACTCTGAGACTGTCTTCCTAGATTATGTTTTTCGCAGACGTATTGGGGCCGGAAGCGTGTTGCGCTATGAGCTGCAGACCAGTCTCGACATGAGTCCGAACTCTTGGACGACTAGCGGTTATGTGGAGCTGCCTCCTACTGCGACAGGAGACCCCGATTTTGAGGAAATCATCGGTCGTATCGATACCAGCGAAGCTCCGCAGAAATTCATGCGTGTAGTGGTTGAGACACCCTGATTCGGAGCATCCCCTTGATCCCCTTTCTATTCGAGCTTACAAGCAGAGTCATTATTTTCCCTCTGCCGAACGTGTTCTAAAATACGCCGCCTCCATTCCATAACGAAACTTCGTGCTCCAGCTATTTAACACTATGCAAAACCTTCTCCTTACCATTGCAGCCAACCTAATCACCAGCAGCACTCTGTTCGCAGCCCAACCCAACGTCGTCATTATCTTTACCGACGATCAAGGCTACGGAGACCTGGCCTGTCTCGGGAACCCTATCGTGAAAACGCCCCACTTGGACAAGCTTCATGAGCAATCAATACGTTTCTCAAATATGCACGTGAATTCGTTTTGCACTCCTTCAAGAGCGTCTCTTATGACTGGTCGATATGCCTCACGTACTGGAGCTTACCGCACTAGCGCGGGTAGAACGATGATGCACATTGACGAAATTACCATGGCTGACTTTTTTAAATCGAGTGGATACGCCACTGGGCTATTTGGCAAATGGCACCTCGGAGACAGCTATCCACATCGGCCAGTAGATCGTGGATTTACCGAGGTCTTGTGGCATCGCTGCGGTGGTGTTGGCCAGGCTTCTGACTACTGGGGCAACGATTATTTTGACGATGTCTATGAGCACAATGGAGAGCATAAGCGCTTTAAGGGCTACTGCACCGATATTTGGTTCCAAGGAGCTAGCACTTTTATCGAAAAGCAAGTACAAGAGCAAAAGCCCTTTTTTGCCTACATCGCCACCAATGCCCCCCACGTGCCTTACATTGTAGATGAAAAATACTCAGCCCCCTATGCTAAGGACGCCACATGGAAAAAAGGTAAGGCGAAAGATTTCTTTGGGATGATTGCCAACCTCGATGAAAATATAGGTAGACTGCGAGCCAGGTTGCAGTCACTCGGAGCTGCAGAAAATACCATTTTCATCTTCATGACGGACAATGGCACTAGTGCGGGAGTTGAAATGGAAATCGATGCTATCCCCAGCGGGAAAAACCAGTTTAATGCTGGAATGCGTGGTCGTAAGGCATCGGTTTACGACGGAGGTCATCGAGTCCCCTGCTTTATTCATTGGCCCCAAGGTGAATTCACAGGAGGACGAGACATTGAAACTATCGTGGCTGGATATGATATCCTCCCTACGCTAATTGATGTGTGCAAACTGAAGCCTCAGAAAGTCAAGCATGACGGAGTTTCTCTTGCTCCACTATTAAAAGACTCAAGCAAGTGGAATGAACGCACACTCGTGCTTCAATACCACGGAGGGGCTGGTTTCACCTTTAAACCTCAAAAATGGTTGAAGTCAGCAGTTCTCACTCAACAATGGCGCTTGATTGATGGAGATAAGCTCTTTGATATCGAAGCCGACCCATCACAAAGTAACGATGTTGCGTCACAGCATCCAGCTGTGGTTGCGAAATTGCGCAAGGCGTACGAAGATTGGTGGGATGATATTTCACCCAGACTCACCCCAGTCAGAACTCACGTCGGAAACGAAGCTGAAAACCCACTCACTCTTTGCGTGGTTGACCAATACACAGAGGTAGGAAACCCCTCTAACAAATTGAGAAAATTTCCCACTGCAAGCGCCCCCTATATGCTCCATGTCGATCAAGCCGGAAAGTATCAGATAACGTTACGCCGCTATCCCAGAGAAGCAGACACCCCTATCGAAGCGGTTGGGGCTGAAATCCAAATAGCAGGTCAAACCTTGAAAAAGACAATCAAAGAAGACGCTACTAAAGTACAGTTTGACCTGGAGTTAGAAACGGGAGATGCAGAGTTGCTAACCTACTTTCACAACTCTAAGGGCGAACAAGGCGGGGCTTACTTTGTCTACGTTGAACGTCTCTAACCACCTATCCAAATGGGTGATGCAGAACAGAATAAAACTCTGCGTAATCCCAATGTCAAATTATCGAGCGAACTGCTAGGAGTTTTCTTTTGGTTCAATTCATTGAACGTGTCGATGACTTTGGCCCACTCTTTTGTGCTACCTACAATAAGGAGCGAGTAGTTGGTCGGGGTCTTTTTCGGCCCGCGATATTGAAGTGGAAAGATAAATGTCAGAAGGGAACACCGTACAAATTGCCCTGCGCAGCAACTAAATTTGGAGAGATACTCGGAGGCATGGAGGCGAGTGAGGATTCTCATTATTTGGTATGGGACTTTAGGTTCAAGGCTAGCCCTGCCATGGAATCTTTGTATGCACCTAATTTGGCAATGGGGTTTTTTTCTTGGAGTTATGGGATTGGATCACTACCGTCCAGACGTCATGCAAATTGGTGTAATTATAATGCTCGCTGTAAGTCTTTCTCTGCCGTCAGGTGCAGCTGTTCTCTGGAGGATCGGCAGCGATGATGGAGATCAAGATGGATTAGGCGACACTAATTTTAATGACTCGGCTGAGTTTAATGGTGCTGGGTTCAATGTTTCTGGAGTTCAGGAAAACGGGAATCGTAATGTTCTTCCAGGAAGTGCATTCAACACTGGTGGAACCAACAATAATCGTGACACCGATGATGATTATTATTTCGCTGGATCCTATTTTACGGTTGTCGATGGAGGCAACTACAATCCAGTCGGGACCATTTTCCCCAGCGAGTCATACTATGAGCGTGCTATCACTAATCCCGACCGCAACATGCGTTGGCACTTCAATGTTCCAGAATCGATCGCTGAATCCGATACCTTTACTTTCTCCATTGATTTTTACCAAGTCAATCAACAGAGTGCAACGAGCACTAGATCAGGTTATGAACTTAGTCTCTTTGTGGACGGAGTGCAAATCGGGGATATGCAAACGCTAAATAAAAAGACAGGTCAGGATCCTGAAGGCTGGCAATTTACTTTAGATGATTTAGGTGGACCGGCTCAACAGGGCCCGGGATTTGATCACTATATCGAAATCCGAGCAACGCAATTTGGGTCAGCTCGCTGGGCAAGTTTGGATTATGTTCAGCTTGAGGTGTCGTCCGAAATTCCAGAAGTTTCGTCCGCTCTTTTGCTCATTGGGGCCGCTGGCTTTGGTTTCATTCGCCGGCGTAGGTAGATAAAAACGGTAGAATTTAAAATCAACCGGACCCTCGAGAGAGCGGCAAGCTCCTCAAGGCTCATTTAAATAGAATTTATTCGCTAATGATCCAAATCCTCCATCTGGATGCATCGTCTCTCCTTCATTCAGCTGAAATTCCTCACCGTTACAGTTGAGAGGATCATTGTCGCGATCTTCAGCGCTGATAATGGCATCGGCTCTATTTGATAATCCCCGCGTCTGATAGTCGCTAAATAAACTATCCGTCATGACATCGAAATATGAGACCAGCTGCTGCTTGGGCATTCCGTCATGCAGGGTGAAGATCCTGACGGCGATATCGGAAATAGTTGAATTGTTGGCGTGATTGCCAATGTGTTCACCGGCGGTGACTTCATAGCCCTTTACGATTTCCGGCAGGATCTCGGCATGGAAAATAATGAATTGGTAGGCAGGGTTCAGGGAGGACTGTATCGTGACTCTTGTGCCATTGGAAACACTCAGGTCGACAACTGTTCCATCGACAGGGGAATATAGATTCACACTTGTCCAATCCAGGATGCTCGAATGCGGATGATAATAGTGCTTCATACTTCGGCATGTTTCGTAATCATCTGAATAATCATGTCCGGAGCCGGAGCGGAATTTCGAGACATATTCAATCTTATCGAGATCGATATAATCATGGCTGACGAATCGAGGGATATCTCCTGAATAGGGGATCCAAGTACCAATTGTTGATTCAGACACTCTCGTCCTGAAAAACAGTCTCGGGTATTGTTGGCTCAAGAGCAGAACAGGCACCTCAAAGGAGCCGTGTGCTGCAGCTTGATAGACAATCATTCCCGTCGCTTCGGCATCATGCCAGTCGTTGCCGTCCAGTGACTCGCTGTAATCCAATCCAACAAAGAGATTACCGTTTGAATTAGAGTAGTAGATACCGTTATCTGTGATCTCAGTTATTTCTGTCGTTGGTTCCTGTGATCGGGAGAACAGAGAGGACGAAAGGAGAGCTAGAAAAATCACGATTCCTGTTTTCATCACTGCGAGGAGTTTGCTTTTTGCGGGGTGTCCCTATGGACCTTGTTGAGGAGATCAGAGTTAGGGGGATGGGGGAAAACGGGCTGAGATGGTGCTTTGGTTTGGCTGTTGTGGGGGATTACGGCGGGAAACGTCTTTAACGAGCTCCAATTTTACTGGAGGTGGAAGACTTTAGCACGAGTTCTATGGAATGAGAGCCTAGATTTTCAACCCGCATTGCCACGATCGGCTCTTCTTTCCTCGCTTTGTATCCTCTGTGGTGAAGTCTCCCGAACAGCCCGGAAGGATCCACTGGCTAAGCTGCTGAAACGTCCGATAGCAAACCAAGCAGCAACAATCTGTTCAAAACTTGTTCTTTTGGGAGCAGGTCCATTTTAAGAAAGACCAAAATATTCTCGAACATCGGGCCAAACATTCAAAGCTGGTCCTTGCTTCTTGCTCAATAGACCTCTAAACATTACACCTCGACAAGAGTTTTAACGCTGCATCTTCTCAATTCCCTCCAAACTTTATCTCACCCTCAAAAGCACGATGAACAAAACATCCACGATCGCCACCCTCGCCGCGCCATTCGCGAGCGCCCTCACCATCATCTCGGCTCAAGCAGCCATTTCCGTGGTCAATGCGGACTTCAGCGGAGTTCCGGACACAGGCTCGCCCGCCTCCCCGCTCGAGAGCAACCCTTACACATTCTCATTCGATGCCGGCGCGACGGCCGACAAGCTCATCGTTGCTCTCAGCTCCGAACTCTCCGGGCCGGGGCCAACCGTCATCACCTACAATAACGTGGCGCTCACACCGGTCACCGGCACGATTAATGGCAAGGCACAGGGAATCTTTTACTTGGATGCCCCCTTCACCGGCGGAGCTGCCGATCTAGTCATCGACATGACTGGTTTCAACGTGGTAAACGGTATCGGCTTCGGGGTGACCTCGATCTCCGGGTCTGCTTCCGGCGTCGATGTGGGCAACGTTTCTGCCGGGCTCTCGACATCTCTCACCCCAAGCGTCGCGGACAGCTTCGTCATGTCCAACTACGGATCCAATGCAGGGAATGTTCCAACCGTGCCCTCAGGCCACACCCAACTCTACACAAGTGGTAATATCGGATCGGCTGATGGTGCTGCGGCCTACCTAAACGGCGTCGCCGCCGCTCCGCTGACGATCACCTACGATCAGGCCGGACCTAGCGGCAACGTTACGGCTGCCGCAGCGTTCTCCCCCTCCGCTATCCCGGAGCCCTCGTCCGCCGCCCTTCTTGGTCTTGGTGTTCTTGCTCTCATTCGCCGCCGCAGGCAATAGGGAGCCACCGATTCGAATTCCGGTATTTTTTTTAGTTCCCTCTGTAAGCTGATAGCGACTTGTTGGGCGCTGCCTTCTCGTTCGCCTTGGTGGTAGTCCAATGATTGCGCAGTTATTGACCTACTTATTTCCGAACAAGCCCTTACCTCACAGAAAACCTCTTCAAAAAAAATCCATGAATCGCAAAGCCCTCCTCCCTTTCTGCGCGCTGGCGGCACTGACCTCGATCGCTCTGTTGTCTTCGGTCGCTGCGGTGCCGGTCACCGTCCTCAATCAGGCTTCTGGCGTGGTTGTGGACACCGGCTCGCCCCCCTCCCCGCTCGAAAGCAACCCTTACACGTTCTCATTCGATGCCGGCGCAACGGCCGACAAGCTTATCGTCGCTCTCAGCTCCGAGCTCTCCGGGCCGGGGCCCACCGTCATTACCTACAATGACGTGGCCCTCACACCGGTCGCCGGCACGATTAATGGCAAGGCCCAGGGAATCTTTTACCTGGATGCTCCCTTTACCGGTGGAGCCGCCGATCTAGTCATCGACATGACTGGTTTCACCGTGGTGAACGGTATCGGCTTCGGGGTGACCTCGATCTCCGGTTCCGCTCCCGGAGTTTCCGCGGGCAACGTGGCCGCCGGAACAGAGGTCGAACTCGCCGTCCTGGCCGTGGACAGTTTTGTCATATCCAACTACGCCTCAAACGCAGGCGGTATTCCAACCGTGCCTGTGGGCCATGTGGAACTCTACAGCAATGGCGATATTGGATCGGCAGATGGAGCCGCCGCCCACGTGAACGGGGTTGCTGCTGGAGCATTTACAGTTACCTACGGTCAGCCGGGAGAGCTCGCCGGCAACCACACCTCCGCTGCAGTGTTCACGCCATTCGCCCCACCGCCGCCGATCACCGTCCTGAATAGCGATTCCCGTGTAGTACCGAAAAACACTCTACCTCTGGGAGAGGCTCTCAATGAGAACCCATACACGATCTCATTCGATGCCGGCGCGACGGCAGACAAGCTCATCGTGGCCTTGAGTTCCGAGGCGGGGGGATCCGATTTTACCGGTATCGCAATCACCTACAACGACGTGGCTCTTACAAATGTCACGGGAACCAACAGCAACAGAGTTCAAGGAATCTGGTACTTGGACAATCCCTTTTCCGGGGGCGGCGCAGATCTGGTCATCGACATGAGCAACTTCGACGTGGTCAATGGGATCGGATTCGGTGTCGTGTCCATCGCAGGTTCCGTTCCCGGTGTTGATTCGGGCACCGCGGCGGCAGGGGCGGAGGTCTCGCTCACCGCCCCGGTCGCCGGCAGCTTCGTCATGTCCGCTTACGGATCCAATGCCGGCAATGTCCCGACCGTCCCGATAGGCCACACCCAGATCTACACCAATGGTAACATCGGTTCCGCCGACGGTGCAGCCGCTTATCTGAACGGTGCAGCCGAGGGGGCGCAAATGGTGACCTACACCCAAACCGCCGCCGCAGCCAACAGCACCGGTGCCGCCCTATTTTTACCAGTGATCAAGCCGACCGCACCCACTATCACAGAATTTATGCTCGACGGATCCAACGTGACCTTAGGTTGGACTTCCCGCGACAAGCGCTTTTACACCGTGAGGTTCTCACGCGATCAAGTGGATTGGCTAGGCGACATCGACGACAGCATCGAACCCGATGATGGCGATATGACCACCTACAGCTTCGATCTGAATGTATTCGGGCTCGGGAACGAGCCGCGGTTATTCTTCCGCGTCGACGAG
>NHEN01000118.1 GCA_002172625.1 Verrucomicrobiaceae bacterium TMED86
CCCTGAATGGAGACCTAGTCGTCCCCCCTCTTCCCGAAGGCGGACTGCGAACCCGCCCAAAGAAAAAGTTGGTCATCAACTTGAAAGGCATCGTGGTCGATGATACCAAAGCCAAGTTCACCGGCACCTGGTTACACTCCGAGGGCCTCAAGCCTCACATCGGAAACGGCTACCACTACGCCTCCGGTGACGCTTCTGCCCTCTTCCAATTCCGCATCAAGAATACCGGGAAATACGAAGTCCGCTTTTACTGGCAACCCCACCACGCCCGCACCAAAGCCGCCCAGGCCGAAATCACCCACGCCGGAGGCAAGGACACCGTCATGCTCGACCTCACCAAAAAGCCCGCCCAGGGCCAATATCAGGTCCTCGGGACCTATGAATTCAACGACGTTCTGAAGGGCTCCGTTGTTTTCACCAATAAAAGTTCTGGGCTTCTCCACGTCGACGCCGTCCAAGTAATGAAAAAATAGGCTCCCTTTTCAAAGGCCCACAATCTGCGGTTTTCCCCGTAGTTGTGGGCTTTTTAGCGCCTTCAGATCCCCTTATATTACCAATGTGACAATTTTGTCACATTGGTAAGTTCGAAATATGGCGCTTTTGTCACATTAATACACGCCTTACGCTCGGAATCGGGCTCATCCACAAACTCTACATCAAACCCAATCCTATGGATTCAATCGTAACCATATTAAAAATCCTCGGCGCTCTCGGCGTTTTCCTTTTCGGCATGAAAGTCATGTCCGAAGGTGTCCAGAAATTCGCCGGTGCTCGCATGCGCTCGGCCTTGGCGACCGCAACAGGCAACCGCTTCAAAGGCGTGCTCACCGGCCTCTTCACCACCAGCTTGGTGCAATCTTCATCAGCAACGACCGTTCTTGTCGTCTCCTTTGTAAACGTCGGTCTCCTGACCTTGGTTGAATCAATCGGGGTGATCATGGGGGCCAACCTGGGAACAACCATCACGGCTTGGATTGTCGCCTCGATTGGTAAGTTCAGTCTCGCCAAGATCGCCGTGCCCATTATCGGAGTAGGATTCCCGATCTTTTTCATCGCCAAAGGAAAAATGAAATCCTTCGGCGAATTCATGGTGGGATTCGGACTCCTCTTCCTCGGACTCAGTCTCCTGAAATCCGAAGTTCCCGACCTGAAGAGCGGCGTCAAAGCCGACGAAGGTGTCATTGCCAACATTCAGTGGTGGATCTCAATTCTCAGCAACAAAGGATACCTTTCCTACATTCTCTTTATGATTGGGGGAATCCTCCTCACTCTCATTGTGCAATCTTCCTCCGCCGCGATGGCCATCACCATCACCTGCGCCACGCAAGGGTGGTTCGGAACCGACGCCTACGAAGTCTTCAAGATCTCCGCTGCTGTTGTGCTCGGAGAAAATATTGGAACAACTGTAACGGCTTGGCTTGCCTCACTGGGGGCCGGCACCGAAGCAAAACGAGCGGCACGAGCACACTTCATGTTCAATGTCATCGGAACAGTCTGGATGCTTCTCATCTTCCCGCTCTTCGCCGCCATGGTATGGAATATCGCCCAGTATCTTCCAGAAGGCCTGAAATCCGCCAAGAAAGACTTTGGAGCCAGTGAGGTCGCTTTCGCAACCGCCATCTTCCACACGACCTTTAACCTGATCAACGTCTTCGTCCTGATCTGGTTCGTCCCGCAAATTGCTTCTGTTGTTCAAAAGTGGGTTCCCTCGAAAGATTCAGAGGGCTCTGGGAAAAACCGCCTCCGTTACGTCTCCCAGAACCTTGTCGATCTTGGCGAGCTGAATATTGTCGAAGCCGAAAATGCCGTCCGCAAGATGTCCGCTCACACCAACGAAATGTATCAAGGCTTCATCAATGTCTTCCAAAGTCCCGGCGACGATCTTTCCTCGGAAGTCTCTCGTCTTAAAAAGATGGAAGACGAAGCCGACCTCATGATGCAGGACATCACAGAATACCTCGTGAAATGCTCTGCCCACGACATCCGGGAAGAGCAAGCCGCAAGCATCGCCAAGATGATTCGTGTTGTTGCCGAGCTCGAAGAGATCACCGATACGATCTATCGTCTCGTGAAACTTGTTGAGCGAAAATACAACAAAGATCATCAGTTCACCGAACACCAAACCAAGCGGATCGGTGAAATGACCTCCGTGGCGGGTCAAGCCCTTGGCGCAGTCGACAACTACATCCTCCAAACGGTTCCTCCCGAAGTCATCGCCTCTGTCATGACTCTCGAAAATCAAACCGACAGCATGCGTAAATCCTTCAACAAGGAAGCGATCAAGCGCATGGCCGAGGGCGACATTAAGGTCGAGATGATCTATATGGACATCAACAACCAGCTCGAATCGCTCGCCAACCACACCCTCAATGTGATGCAGGCAAGTAGCCTGGCTGCTCCACCGGCATCCTAGATCCAGCGGATCATTCCTCTCAAAAAGCCTGACACTTTAGTGTCAGGCTTTTTTTCTATCCCGATTTAAGCCAACATCTCCCCGTGCCTTTCCTCGTTCGCCTCTACCGCCTCGCCGTGATCATTGCAATCGCTTGGCTCTTGCGTCAGGAAAGCCCACTTCCCGCCACCGCCATCGACTATTCCCGGGCCTTCCCAAGCGGCACCGCTTACGACGCCGAATCATACGAAGTCCGCAACGCCGAGGAAAAACTCCTCGGTTACTATCTCACCACCTCTCCCCAAACCGATCATCTCCGCGGCTATTCCGGCCCCACCAATCTCGGTCTCGCCCTCGACCCCACCGGCAAGCTTATCGATGTCAAAATCCTCGCCTCCGCCGACACTGCGGACCACGTCGAAGACATCACCACCGACCCCGACTTCCTCGACACCCACCTCGGCCTCGCTCTCGGCTCACCCGGTGAGCCGCAAATCGACGCCGTCTCCGGCTCCACCCTCACCAGTCACGCCATCACCCGCAGCATCATCGAGCGACTCGGCGGAGAAACCGCCTCCCGTCTTTTCCCCACCGAGATCCTCCTCGCCGAATTTGGCGAAATTCTCCCTGCCGCCAAATCACTCGAAACCCACCCCGACTGGCCCGGCGTCGTGACTGTTCTCGACGAAAAAAAGAAGATCATCGGACAAGCCCTCCGCACCGCACCTTCCCTCGAATACCTTCACGGCTACCAAGGTCCCACTGACACGCTCATCATTCTCGATCCCAACGGCGACACCATCATCGGCCTCCGCTTTCGCAAAAGCTACGACAACGAGGAATACTACGAGCGCATTCTCGACGACGAAGATTACCTCAAACTCTACAACGGAAAATCCGTGCAGGAGATCATCGATCTCGACTACGTCAAAGCTGGCATCGAAGGCGTCAGCGGAGCCACCATGACTTCTTGGGCCATCGCCGAGAGCGTGAAACGTCGCCTCGCCCAATTTGATTCCCAACGCCAACCCGTCCCCTTCGCGTTCCCATGGCGTAACCTTCTCCTCATCATCCTTACCTTCGGAGCCATCGTCTTCTCCTTCACCAAACTCCGCGGCCGCCCCTTCCTCCGCCTCTCTTGGCAACTCTTCGTCATCATCACGCTCGGGCTCATCCTCGGCGATCTCCTTTCACAAGCTCTCTTCATCGGCTGGGCCAAACACGGACTTCCTCTCGCCGATTCCTACGGTCTCATCCTTCTCGCTGCCGCTGCTCTTCTCGTCCCTTGGGCCAGCGGCCACCAACTCTATTGCCACCACCTCTGCCCCCACGGCTTTCTCCAGCAATGGTTCATCAAGTTTCCCATCAAGCCGCTCAAAATCCCGCCCGTCCTTCACAAACTCCTCTCCAAATTACCCTCCTTGCTCCTCGTCATCATCGTGGCCTCCCTTTTCCTCGGAGCCTCTCTCAACCTTGCCGACTTCGAAGCCTTCGACGCCTGGCTCTGGCGCTCCGCCGGCATCGCCACCATCGTCATTGCCATCCTCGGCCTCCTCGCCTCTCTCTTCATCCCCCTCGCCTACTGCAAATACGGCTGCCCTACCGGAGCACTCTTCCGCTTTCTCCGCAAAACCTCCGCCACCGAAAAATTCTCCTCCCGCGATCTCATCGTCGGTCTCCTCCTCATCGCCGCAACCTTCAGTTGACTCATGTCAACCAATGCGAAACTCTACGACGGTCTCGATCTCCTCTACCGGGAACTCTGGGGCAAAACCCTACACCACGGGCTCTGGATCAAGGGAAATGAATCTCCCGTACAAGCCCGCAACAATCTCGCCCAAGTCTGCCTCACCGCACTCGCTCCTCAAAAGGGCGACACCATCGCCGACATCGGGTGCGGCTACGGAACATTCAGCCACCTCATTATCAAAGATTCAGACTGCCAAGTTCACTCCATCACCAATTCCCTCGCCCAAATCCAAGCCGTCACGTCCCACCCAAATATCACCTTTCACCACACCGACTGGCTCGACCATTCTCTTCCTCCACGCTCTCTCGACAAAGCCATCGCCCTCGAGAGCCTCTCACACTTCCCGGCCTTCGACACCTTTCTTTCCGCTTCCTCAAAATCGCTTCGTCCCGGCGCCCTTTTCGTCATCTCCGATTGGTATGCCACACCTCACCTTTCTCCAGTCGAACAACTCCTCCTCCGCCACCTCGCCAAAACCGGAGCCATCCCAAATTGGCGACCGTTCGTCCACCTCCTCTCCGCAGCCTCCCGCCATCACTTCGATTTACAATTCCACCAAAATTTCTCCTCGCAAGCAGCCCCAACCTGGACCGCCTTTTTCAAATCATCCTGCCTACTCCCCCTTCAAAAACCAAAACTCATTCCCCTCCTCTCAAAAACCGCCCTTCGCCGTCCTTCTCTCCTCATCTCTCTCCCTCTCCTGCGACTTGCCTACCATCTCGGCATTCTTGAATACCATCTGTGCATCTTTAAAAAAGAACCTACCATTTAACCGAATACTGATGACTGGAGAGCCATTTGATCACCATGTCATCTGAAAATATCTTCCCAAAAGCGCGATACTGATGGTCGCAAAAATTATTCCGCCCAAGCTGCCTATTTCCGGACCACCTCAGCATTTCTCATGGAGACACTTTCTGTATCTTTGAATCAATAGCTCCATAGAAATGCCCGCCTTGACCAACCCTCTGTTTAAGCGGCTTAAGCTGATCTCTCCAATAATCAACCCACACACCTACGGACTCCGTAACATCCACTTGGCGCGCACAAATTTCCTGGGTGATCCGCTCATGGTGACGCGATATTTCACCAGGCCCACTCCATTGCCTAGATTTGTTTCGCTCACGTATTCCCCATCGTCGGCCCAGCTCATGAGATCTTCGGAACTTTCTACAACCAGATCGAATTCATCGACAGCGCGGAGATTTCGCTGAATCTCCAACTCAAAAAATCCATTCACAACTTGTCCTGTAATTCCCTCTCCCGCTCCTCTCACCTGAAAACCCGAGCCACTCGCAAACTCCCCCAGATTACTCAAGCCATCCCCATCAGGATCACCAAAATCATCAGTGATACCGTTCGCTGATTTCCACACAGCATAGCTGACACCATCCGTTCCTCCCGGGCTGCCATGAATATCCGCACTCGACCTCCAATTGAGAGGATCCATGTGGTCTGGATTTGTCGCCGGAGCAATCAGAACCAGGGAATATCCCGCACCGTCTCCCGCGCGCGGCCAGGGATCGACATCCTCATAGGTGAAGTCCCGAATCACTCCCGCCGCGAGGCTGGCCAATACCACTTGCTCACTCCCGTTACTAAGATTCCCCGAAGAAAAGATACCGCCGATTTCCACCGTAGGGTAGCGTTCGGAGAATGCGGCGGCGTTAGAAACCAGAACCACACGCTCCCCCACTCCGAGCAAGCTATTCGCTGCAAACGAAAAACCAATCCCACTCGTGAATTCCACTCCCGATAGATCAATCGTTTTATTCCCGATATTCATTAGCTCAATAAATTCGTAATCATCGCGATCCGTGGATACCGCTACTTCATTGGGAGCAACGGGCTCCGCAGGACGATAGCTAAACTCCGAGACGACGAGGTTGGTGGCATTTGCCGGTTCCGTTTCGACACTGAAATAAGCCGCATTCAACGCGCTCCAGTCACCGGATCCCGGATTGTATGATCTGGAGTACAACCACCCTGGCTCCACTAACTCAAGCGGAGCAGAACTGTGCATTCCTCCGCCCCCGGCCGGTTGTCCCCGCAGCTCCAGATCAAAACTCATGTCGGAACTGTCTCCACTCAGTTGATGGATCTCCACCGCGATCGTATTGTTTCCCGGCACAAACACCGCAGGATCCAAAATCACCGTTCCCGTTTCATTCTCATCACTCTGTAGTGTGGCGTACTGGTCAAAGCGGGCCTCATCCTCCAGGTGAATCCGTTCGACTTCATTTCCATTTACGTAAATCGCAATCGCGTCATCAAAAACGTAATCTAGCTTAAATTCTCCATACGCCGAAGGAGTGGTAATCGCCACCACCTTTCTGAAATACGTCGTGGCGTTCTTCTGTATCCCGCCTGTTCCTGGGTCAGTATCCACAAAGCCCACCTCCTGGGCCTCATCCCCGTCCCCATACCCCAGAGGAGATGGCCCTCCAGCCCATCCTCCATCCGCAAAGCCAGTCCCACGCCAAGCTGTTCCTTGATCGGAACCATTATCAAGATACTTCCACGAATCACCACTCGAAACAAATTGCGTCGATGGCCCGCCGCCCCCGTCACCGAGAGAGATCAAGGTCGCTGCTGGTGAGATGCCGCCCCCTATCAATCTTGGATCCAGAGGATGATTGTATGAAGTCTCATCAAAATCATCATCCCCAAAAACGTAATAAATCTGCGGGATCGAAACCGGAACACTCAAGGAGGGACCACCTCCCAGGGGAACATCTCCGCCGTGTTGACTGTAACTCGGCGCATCCAGATCAGGATAATAATTTGATCCGCGCAAGATCTCCACCAACTCGGGCGAACGATCCGACAGCCATTGATCTTGAATCTGGTCATAGGCTGATTCCCACTGCGCAATCGTTCGCTGTGTCCCATGCTGATCGCCCCACCGGGCCAATTCGGGAATCAAGATACTCCGGTGATCCTTTGTGATATCAGCATAACGCGCCATCGCTTCATTCGCCGTCAGCGCTCCTCCATTAAACAACGCCCGATGTGCCCGGTCTCCCATTCTCATCTGGAATTCCTTGCTCCCGCGAAGGGAGCCAAAAGGGACATTAACATTACTCACGGCATCCGTCCGATCGCGATCCGAGTTCAAAAACATTGAGGTCTCGACATCCCACATAAAAAAGTGCGTCCCAGAACTCGTCCGGGATCCCCTCCAGGCAACAGGGTCAAGCACATCCCTCTCCCTTCCCGTGTAGTAGTTCCGCTGCGGCCAGTCGGCATTTCCGGTGTACCAATTCACGAGCAAATAATCGCACATGTTGTCCACGTTCAGAAAATCGGCCCAGCCCTCATTATTCGAGCCATCGGGATTGAGCCCCTGGACTTTCATGTAAGCTGCCGTCCGTGCTGATTCGCTCCCGGCGCTGTTCACCTCCCCGGAAAGACTCACCAAAGTATTCCAGGAATCCTTCAAGCTGTCATTGGTCGGTGTCCCAAAATTAATCCCATCCCAGTCTTCCTTCTCCGCCCCAAAATGAGTTTTACCAAAGGAGACGTCTGGCCGCTCCACAACATTATAGACGCCCCAATAAACTCCATTCAGGTAGATGTGGAAATAACGACCCCGCGAAGACGGAATGCCAATGTCAGATGCCGACCGTCGGCCGAATTGATCCCGGGCATACTGCACGTTGGTCCGATTGTCCCACTGATATCCATCGTTCGATTCCATCCGAAAAATCAGCGTATCGAATTCATCTGTCGTGAGATCTCCGAAAAGGGGGTAGCGCAATTTGGTGTCGCCATAGGCTCCCTTGAAGAGGAGCCGGAACGATTTCTTTTTTGTAAGATCAAAGCGACGAAATGCGCCACCTTGAATCCGTATGCCACAATCAATCTGGAAGTTCATGCTCCCATCGGGACGGGACGGATCGATCAATTCCAAAGAAGTCGCCCGTTCCCAGTTGATCCCGCTGCTGAGTGGGTTGGCATAAATTCCATTGGATCCAAAAAGATCCTCCTCCGGCATCGAAAGAGACAAACTTGGGACAGTTTTCAAATCATCTTTGATCGTCGCGGCGTGGAGCGAGGCCACACTTGGGTTCATTCCGTAATCCGGCGAGGTTCCCGACCAGTCCCCGGGGAGCCCCCAGATGCTCTGCGTCGTCACCGACGATTGTGTCACTACATCATCCACAAAGAGGTAGGTTTGCGTATCGATGTTGGTCGATCTTAGTCCGTCCAAATACGCGATGGCCCGGACCGGCATCGTCCGGTCCACGGTGATCGGCCCAGTATAGAGGATCCCTTCGGACTCGCTCGGCGTTGCTCCGTCGGTAGTATAGCGAATACTCGCACCCTCAGTCTCCGAACTAATTTCCAAGCTGAACGAATCGGTGAAGTGCCCTCGATCCACACTGAACATCGTGTCCTTCACATAGCCGAGAAATCCACTCGAATTCCCCATCCCTGGAGTCGCCGTTGAAAAATACCCTTGCTGTTGTCCCTCTCCAAATCCCCCAAAGGACACCCCCGCATCCTGATCCGGATAGTCGGCGCCTTCCGGCCCAAATTCCGAGACAATGGTAATCCCATCCGGCTTCACCAGAGCCAGATACTCCCCTCCGGACTTGAGACTGAAGTTGGTGTGCAACTCACTCCCGGTTACCGAACGATCTTTCCCGGATGCCCATACCAGAAGGTAGGCATCAACTCCCAATGTCCCCTCCGGGAAAGCCCACTTTGTCAGATCACCCGCGTCATCAGTCAAAAAGTAGCCCTCTAAATCCGCTACCGCTCCACTAAGGTTGTAAATTTCAATCCAATCCGAATCCTCGCCATCTTCATCAACCACCAAATCGCCGTCGTTGTTCGCCATGAACTCATTGATTACGGGAACACCGGGCTCCACTACCGTCACCGAAACCTCTCGGGTCACCACGCCATTCGTATTTGTCGCCGACAGGGTAAAAGTCTGCGAGGCGGCCAACGTCTTCGCCAAAAAATCCCCCGTCACCGCAACACCATCCAACTCCAAGCTGTCGGCATTAAAAACCTCCCAACTTAGAGTTGAACTCTCTCCCGGCCCCACAATGGCAGGGGTCGCGAGCAACTCGTGGATCACGGGCATGTTGGTTACAGTCACCACAAGCTGTGCTGTTGAATCGCCGTTGGCATGAGTCGCCGTGATCTCATAAACAGTCGTCACAGTTGGCCCAGGATCAAGCGAGATGGAACCCACACCATTTGTCGTGACCCCCGTCACCGGACCGACACCTTGATTGATCGAGAGACCGGTCGTCCCCGGATCAACTTCCCACGAAAGGGTCACCGGCACTCCGGCCGAAATCAGCGAGCGATCCACCGTGAATGACTGAACTGCCGGCGCGGAATTTAATTTAAGAATAGGAGTATAAGTAAACCGAGCACTTGGCGTTGGGAAATCTCCATCCACCCGCTCATCGACAAGGTCCCAATTTGTTTCATCATCACTCCCTTCCAAAATCCACCGAACCGGATCACGCTCCGTGGCATCATTCGCAGTAGACCAGCGATACCCATCCACTGTCGTCGCACTTCCGAAATCAAAAACCAAAGGGCCTTGATTAAAGTCCAGCCACTTCGTTGTCAGCGAACCATCAACCGCCAAATCAGGAGTTTCCCCGCCTGGATTACTGCCACCCGGATTCGAAACCGAGGGAGTTCCCACCTTGACGCCGTCCAGAAGAAATTCAAATTCCGCCAACTGAACGCAGCAATTATTGGTCACCCTCAATTGCGTTGGTGTAAAACGATAGTAGCGATACTCAACCTCGCCAGCCTGCAAACTTGACCAAGCGACTAGCAACAACCACAAAGTAATTCGAAATCCGATCATCGCTACTCAGACTATTAGGCCAAAAATTCTCAGTCGCTACAAGTATTCTCGCCGGTTGGAATGAACCCAGCCAAAGCTCCTTATTCGACTATGGATTTTTGCACTTCCACGGTCCGCAGCTCTTCCCCATCTTTGGCTAACTCCCATAAACCTTGAAGCCCGAACTACTTTCCTGACCTATCCCCAGCGAAAACCCCGCGCCTTTCCTCCTCGACTCATTCCGGCTGCCATCGTGAAATACTCTCATGTTTCTTCGACTCCTTCTCCTCTCCGTGCTCGTTCTTCAAGCCGAGGAACCCAAGCTCCGTGTCGGCCAGGCCGAAAAACCAGAAGCAGCGGCCAAAGAACTCAAAGATTTTCAAGCCAAGTATTCCACTCTCGCCGAGTGGGAGAAACGCAAAGCCAAGCTCAAAGCGGGCATCCTCGCTGGAGCCAAGCTGACTACGCTCCCGGAAAGAACTCCTCTCAATCCCAAGTTCTATAAAAAGCGCACCTACGACGGATACACCATCGAGCAAGTCGCCTTCGAAAGCGCTCCCGGATTCCACGTCACCGGTAGCCTTTTTCGGCCCACCGAAAAATTCGACTCCCTCGCTCCCATCCTCTGCCCGCACGGACACGGTGGACGCTTTAAGGACTCCCGCCAAATCCGCTGCGCCGTTCTCGCCCGCATGGGCGCGGCCGTCTTCCAATACGACATGGTCGGCTACGGCGATTGGAAGGAAGCTGGGTGGGATCATCGCAAAGTCCCCGAAATCCTCCGCCTGCAAACGTGGAACAGCATGCGCGCCGTTGACTTCATGCTCACTCTTCCCGGAGCCGACAAAAACCGTATTGCCATCACGGGGTGCTCCGGCGGCGGCACGCAGAGCTTTCTCCTTACCGCCCTCGATGATCGCATCGCGGTCTCCGTTCCGGTTTGCATGGTGTCCTCACACTTCTTCGGTGGCTGTGTCTGTGAAAGCGGCATGCCCATCCACTGGGGACCCCACCACAAAACCAATAACGTCGAAATCGCCGCCCTGGCCGCTCCGCGCCCGCAGCTCGTCGTTTCGAATGGCAACGATTGGACGAAACACATTCCCACCATCGGTTTCCCCTACATCAAAAACGTCTATCAACTCTACGGCGCCACCGACAAGTTGGGCAACGCGCACTTCCCGAAGGAAAAGCACGACTACGGCGTCTCCAAACGTCAGGCCGCCTACCCTTTCCTCGCCAAACACCTCGGACTCAAAGCCGACCGGGTCCCCCGCAAAGACGGCAAGGTCGACGAATCTTTCGTTAATGTCGAAACCTACGAGCAGCTCCTCGTTTTTGACAAGAACAACCCGCGCCCAACCAACGCCGTCAAGCCCAATACCCCGCTCCCCTGATTACCGCGCATCTGCGCTGGCACTTATGCAATTTTCACGCTATCCCTTTGCCTATGAAAGCAATCCTCTTTCTCTTTTTGTTCGGAGCCAGCTCACTTCTGGCCGAGATTTCCATTAAAGCCGGAAGCTTTAAATTCATTCCCACCGCTCCCTGGGTGGTGCAGGAGCCAGGCAGCCACATGGTCAAAGGCGCCCTCACCCACACGGCCAAAGGTCCACTCGTGAAAATCTACCACTTCGGCGAAGGCCAAGGCGGAGGAATCGAAGCGAATATCAAACGCTGGCAAAAGCAATTCGACGGTGAAGTCAAAGTTACTCCCGAGGAAAAAACCTACGGAAAACAAAAAGTCGCCATCGTCACCATGGACGGCACTTTCCTCGAAGGAGGTATTATGCAGCGCAACAAAACTCCACGGGCCGGCTGGACTCTCCTCGGAGCGATCATCCCACATCCGTCCGGCGATGTCTTCTTCAAAGCCGCCGGCCCGACCGCTGAGATCATGAAGGCCAAGAAGGACTTCGAGACCCTCATCGCGAGCGCCTTTTTTAAACAATAATTCCCTCGCCCCTTCCCAACGATTCCGCTAGAGTTCCACTAATGAGGAAAGCCCGTGTGCCAACAACGATCATCCTCGTCGTGGCCTTCTATTTGGTCGCGGCCATCAGCGCAGCGGTGACCCAGCAGAACTGGGAATTTCTCAAAATCTACATCCCGTCCATCGTTCTCTTTGCCTTTATCATCACCTACATGCACCGTGGCGTGAATTTCACCGGAGGCCTGCTCTGGTGCATGACTCTCTGGGGCGCGATGCATCTGGCCGGCGGTCTCGTCACCCTGCCCGATGGTTGGCCCTATCATGGTGAGCAAAAAGTCCTCTATTCCTGGTGGGTCGTTGGCGAAACCATCAAGTTTGATCACGTTGTGCATTGCTTCGGCTTCGGCTCGGCAACCTGGCTCATTTGGGAAGCACTTCGGGCCAGCGTACAATACCGCCTCGGCCGAAAACTCTTCCCTTCCGCCGGGATGATCGCCCTCTGTATCTTCGCCGGCATGGGCCTCGGAGCGATGAATGAAATCATCGAATTCGTCGCCGTTCTCAATATTCCCGAAACCAATGTCGGAGGCTACACCAACACCTGCCAGGACCTGGTTTCCAATCTCTGCGGCAGCCTCGTTGCCGGGCTTCTCATTATGTTCCGCGGCTAGCTTCTCCCTGTGACCCTCACCATCACAGATTCCGTTGGCGAGCGACTCGACTCCTATCTCGCCGGCAGACTCCCCGCGCTCTCACGTTCAAAAATCCAGTCGCTGATCAAGGCGGGGCACATTCAGCTCAATGGTAACAGGGTCAAAGCTCGTACCTCTATGAAGTCAGGCGACACCATCACCGTTGACATTCCCGAAGAAGCCCACACCGAACTCATCGCTCAAGACATTCCCCTTTCCGTCCTCCACGAGGACGACGACCTCATCGTCATCAACAAAGCCCACGGCATGGTCGTTCATCCCGCTGCGGGAAATCCCGACGGCACCCTCGTTAACGCCCTACTCCACCATTGCGCGGGGCAACTCGCCATCGACGAAGATGAAACCCGCCCGGGCATCGTCCACCGGCTCGACAAAGACACCTCCGGCTGCATCGTTGCGGCCAAAACCAAGCCTGCCCTCACCGGCCTCGTAAACCAATTCGCCGACCGCTCCACCGCCAAGCTTTACCTCGCCGTCGCGCAATCCCCTCCCAAAGAAACACACCAAACGGTTTTCAACAACATCGCCCGCCACCCGGTGCACCGGCAGCGCATGGACGTTTGCAATCCCGGCTCGGGCAAGCCGGCCATTACCGACTTGCACCTCCTGCACACCGAACCCGACGGCACCTCGCTCATTCTTTGCGCCCTCCACACCGGACGGACCCACCAAATCCGCGTCCACAACCGCTACCTCGGCCACCCGCTTCTTGGAGACCCGATTTACGCCAAACCCGCCCGCCAGGTTGTTTCCGTTCCCCGCCTCATGCTTCACGCCTGGCGACTCGGCATCGCGCATCCTGTTACCGGCGAATGGATTCAAAACGAAGCACCCATCCCCGAAGAATTTCATCCCTGGACCGATCAGGTCACTGAAAGACTCACGCAAATCTGCGCCATTCGGGACAGCAAGGAATTCGACGCCCTTTGGTAATCGAAAACTTGTAAGATCAGCCAGCCGCGCGCACTATTACTCTAGAGGCGGAGTTGAGGCATGGGCATTGAAATCAAAAAACGGTATCTTAGGCTCGTTCGGCGCGCCCATCGATTTCTGCGCAGTCCGAAACTCCGGCGGCATCCCTGGCTCAAAAAGATCCTCCAGCCTATCTTCGACCGCGAACTCTGGCACCCTTGCCGCGATACCGTCGCCTCCGGACTCGCCATTGGGCTCTTCGTCTCGATGCTCCCCATCATCGGCCAAATGATCCTCGCTGCCATCGGAGCAGTGAGATTTCGCGCCAATGTCCCCATCGCTACCGCCGCTTGCTGGATCACCAACCCGGTCACCCAATTCCCGATCTGGTTTTTCCAGGAAAGCTTTGGCGACTTCCTGAGACAAGAACTTCATATCCCGGTCCACCCGATTCTTGAGAAGATTCAGATCCCAGTCCCTGAACTCGCTGGCATGGCGGCGACCACCCTGAATGCCGGAAGCTTTATCCTTGGCTTTCTCACAATGGCCTTCCTCCTCTTTCTCCTCGCCTACCCCCTAATCTATCTCATCTCGGCGATGCTCCCCAGGCTCCTCCCCAAAACCCGCTACCAACGCGCCAAGGCCAGAGTCATTAAGGCCCGCCTACGTGAGGAAAAGCGGGAAGGTTAGATTCCCTCGCGCCCCACTAGTCCGCCGTGAAAGCTATCATGGTTCAACTCGTTGAGGCTCCTCACCATTTACTCCCCAGCTTTCTCTTCCTTCTCATCCTCCGGTCGGAAGGCTGAGAGAAAAAGGCACACTGCCGCCACCGAGATACATGAATCCGCTACATTGAAGGTTGGCCAATGTCCTCCGCTCCGGGGGCTGATCTTGTCGTAACCGGGAATCTTCACGTCGATAAAATCCACGACGTATCCTTTGGACAAGCGGGTAAAGAATGACTTCTCGGCATGTTGCTCCAGGAAAAACCCCTGAAAGAGCCGGTCCGTCAGATTTCCCAAAATTCCAGCCACCAAAAGCACTGCGGCAAAGCGAGCCAAACCATTGGCAAAAGCTCCCTTTTTCCAGAAAATCGTGATCATGACAAGCGCCGCAACCAGCACACAGAGGAACACGTAGGGCGCCCAGGTCGTGCCGTTTCCAATTCCAAATGCCACGCCCTGATTGTGAATCCTCCACCACCAAAGTACGCCGCCAATCACCTCGATCTTCTCATCCGAGGTCGCAAAGAACCCCTCGGCCGGCTCCTCAAAGCGAAAAACCACCCACCACTTGGTAATCTGATCCAGAATGAACAGCGGGAGGCTGACCCAAAGAAAGGCTTTCGGAATTTTATTCATCGCAAAATCAAGCACCCCGCATCAGGGAAATCTCCGCAAGGCTAATGAAAGAATTCATCAACTCTTCACGGCTCGCCACTTTTAAATCCTCCACTTTTACCGCACGCTCCAGAGTAAATTTTCCGGAGCGGGTCCGACGCAACGAACTCAGGTGCGAGCCACACCCCAGCGTCTGCCCAATGTCATGGGCGTAGGTCCGCACGTAAAACCCCTTCGAGCAATCGACGGTAAAATCGACTTCTGGAAGCGCCACCCGATCAATTTGATAATTGGTCACAAAAACCGGCCGCGGGTCGCGCTTCACGACCTGCCCCTTGCGAGCTAACTTATACAACGGCACACCGTCCTTCTTAATCGCCGATACCATGGGCGGAATCTGCTCAAAGTTCCCGGTATACTTGTCAAAGGCCGCCTTGAGATCCTCCTCAGTGAATCCAGGCACTTCCTTCTCTTCCTGAATTTCGCCTTCCTTGTCCTGGGTCGAAGTCGTCGCTCCCAGAGTCAAGGTTCCGACATAAGTCTTATCCTCGCTCATGAGGAGGTCCTGGATTTTAGTGGCCCGATTGATCACGAGCATCAAGAGACCGGTCGCCATGGGATCAAGTGTTCCGCAGTGGCCGATCTTTTTCATATTCAGCTGCCGACGGGCAATCGCCACGACATCGTGCGACGTCATATCCGGTGCCTTATCAATCAAGAGCACTCCGCTCGGGAGTTCGTTGGGGTTTTGCATCATCTAAAACTCTAAAGTTGTTCAGTCGTCTTGCGCAGTTCCACAAGCACCTTTTCCCTCGCATCCTCAATCGGTCCCGGCATACGAATTCCCGCCGCGAGAGCATGTCCGCCGCCACCGAATATTCCGCAAATCTCACTCGCGTTCACGCGACGATCTTTCGACCGCATCGAGACGCGAATCTTGCCCCCATCCAATTCCTCAAAGAAAACCGCCACCACCACGCCCTTCACGGAACGAATGAAATCAATCATCCCTTCCGTGTCATCGTCAATCAAACCAAGACGCTCCTTGGTCTCGTTGTGCAACTCCCACCAAACCAGTTTTTCATCCACACTCCGCTCCAAGGTATTAAGCAGCGAACGCAAAAGCTCCACTTTGCGATACGGTTGGTTGTCGTAAGTCAGTGAATTAATCTCTCCGACATTCAGGCCGCGAGCGACCAGATCGGCGGCCATTTCATAAGTCCGCTGCGTTGTACCGGGATACTGAAACGATCCGGTGTCTGTCGAGACCGCGACGTAAATCGAATCCCGGGAAATTTCCGAAATTGGCAAATCAAGAGCAGTGAGAAGATCGTAAATGATTTGCCCCGTTGCGGGACTCTTGTCGTCGATAAGATTCAAATCCCCATAGCCCGGATTGGAAATGTGGTGATCGATATTAATGAGCACCTTAGCTCCGGAAATCGCGGCGAGGCTGGCCTCTCCCACCCGGGTATGCGCCGCCGTATCGAGGGTGATCGCAACCTCAATTTCCACATCCTTCGCTTCGCTGGAAACTTCCACCAATTCCGACCCGGGAAGAAACTCAAGACTCTCGGGACACCCGTCCTCGTTCAGATAGCGCACCTTTTTTCCCAATCCCTCCAAAGCATGTCCAAGCGCCAAAATCGATCCAATGGCATCGCCATCCGGACGCACATGACTCACCACGGCGAAGGAGTCATACTGGCGCAAAACCTCTCCGATTTCTTCAAAACTGGCATTCTTACTCATGGTCTCAACTCCCGCCTGAGATCGCGGGACAGCGATCTTCCCCAGCTTTGCCCAACGATCAAGAACGAACGGAAGGATTACTGCTCTTGCGAAAAAAGTCCCTTCCCACGAAAACTAATAAATTACGATTCCCAATAAGTCAGTTGGGTGTCTTTTGAGGGTTATTCGCAAAAATTGAATCGGCACCAGCCGTCCACCTACGGAGGAGGTTCAGAGCAAATAAGAGCTCACTCCAGACCGACTAAGTGAGCCATCAAAGCTCCACCATCAACCGGCTACCGGGAGTTCTTCAGTTTTGGCTTCTCAAAAAGATTCTGGGCCTGGTCCATATACTCGTGGATCGGGTCTCCTTTGATTTTTGGTGACTCCTCCAGGCTCTTCTTGAGCTTCAAATACTCGTCAAATTCCCCGCTTTCCTCCTTCACGGTCGAGAGGTGATACCAGTCCATCAAGTCCAGCAATTGCTGATAACGCTCTGACTCCGCCTCGCGAAAAGTCTGCATCGAGGCAAGCGTTTCATCGACATCCTTTACCTCCCCCGCTCCAAGTTCGGCCAGAAGCTGCAAGTAGCCCGCGATCACCTGGCGATAGGTTGGAAAGGAACGATAGCTAAGCTGCACCAACTGATCCGACGAAGCCCGCACGGCTTCCATTCTGGCTTCACCTTCAAGATCCAGCACCTCGGCCCATTCATCCAGCCCTGGCGACTTCTCTGTTTTTCCCTCCCGGGGAATGAGTAAATAAAGTCCACGTTTTAATTCGGCCTCTGTCTCGGCAATCGTCATGGCATTGGCCAGACGTGATTGCGCCATCGCCGCCACCTGCAACATCCACATCCGCTCCAATCCCTTGCGACTGAGATTCACCGCCGAAAAATGATTCTGAATCAGGGAAATCTGCTCCCCCTCAAATGTTCCGACCACCGAAACCAATTGCGCCATTCCGTCTTTCCCCTTCGGTTGTTTCAAAAAGGCTCTCACCAGCGCACAGGTCGATGCCCGGTACAAATCGCGACTCAGCCGGTCCATCTTCTCAACCTCTTTTTGATCCACCAGTTTCTCAACCTCCATCCAACCACCGCTTTTGAGAAGAGAGCCATAAACACGTCGGTCCATCTTGCCATCATCCCATTCCAGCGAAGCCATCAATCCGTAAAGTAACCAGGCCGGCACTCCCACCTGGGTCGCCCTCTCGCCATCCGGCAGACTTTTCAATCCCCGCTCGATGATAAACATCTCAAGAAGAACCAAGCGAAGATTTTCCTGATCAAACGACTCCCCCGCCCCCAATCGCAAATCAACCTGCAAGCGATAGCGGTTCTCATTCTCCGGCAGAGTCCGGAAACTTCTCACGATCCGAGAGGGTGCTTCCTCTTTGGCAGGATAAATCTCAAGCACCACCGGATAAGGCTTCCCCTTGGGCTCCCCGGCAATCGTTGCCATCGATCTCAAAAGGTCCTCCCCTTCCTGCACAATCACCGCACGCAATTTGGAACTTCCTCTGTGCACCACCAACTCCTCATTCTGGGTCGATGCCCTCTGCCCCGTCAGTGGACTGTCCTGCCCCCACAGCAAGCCGCTGAGGCAAAAGAAAATGGCGAGGGCAAATTTCATGGGACGAGCGACTTTCCGGTGCCAGACGGAACTGCACAAGCGCGGAATTATCGGGAAAGCGACGCTAATCAACGGAATCGCGCTTTCTTTTTCCCGATCATACCGTATTGCACCCCCGTCACCTATGAACAAGCTGGACGAAATCATCGCCTACAAGAAACAGGAGATCGAACCCCTCATTCCCCTCACCGGGAAACTCCGGGCCTCCGCTTTGATGAGAAACGACTTCGGCGGCTTCCGCGCTGCCCTCGACCTTGGCCCCGAGAAATTAGGAGTCATCGCCGAGGTCAAAAAAGCCTCCCCTTCAGCTGGCATCATCGATCCTAACTTCGATCCCATCCGCCAGGCCAAGCGCTACATCGACGGCGGTGCGTCCTGCATGTCGATTCTCACCGACGAAAAATACTTCCAGGGGCACCTCTCCCACCTCATGGACGTTTCTAAAATCTCGCCCATCCCGCTGCTGCGAAAAGACTTCACCGTCCACGAATGCCAGATTTATGAAGCCAGCGTCTCCGGAGCCGACGCCATCCTCCTCATCGTAGCCGCCCTGAGTGACGACGAACTCCGCAAGCTCTACGACGCCGCCCGCGATGTCCAACTCGACGTCCTCGTCGAAGTCCACGACCTCCCGGAAATGGAACGCGCCCTCGACCTCGATGCCGACCTCATCGGCATCAACAACCGGAATCTCAAGACCATGACGACCGACCTCATCGCCACCGAGCAACTTGCCGATGAAGTCCCCGACGATGTCCTCCTCGTTTCCGAGTCCGGCTTAAAAAGTCCCGCCGACGCCCAACGCGCCCTCGACGCCGGAGCCTCCGCCATCCTCATCGGCGAAACCCTTATGCGTGCCGATGACCCCACCCGCGCCATCGAGGAATACCTCGCCCTGCAGTCCAACCCAACCGAGTGATCAAGTCATGACCTTCGATCTCCTCGCCCTCAAGCCCTCCGAGCGATATCGCATCCTCGCCTCCTTCGTCACGCCACGCCCCATCGCCTGGATCACCACGCAGGACTCCGAGGGAAAACTCAACGCCGCCCCCTTTTCCTTTTTCAACGTCTTCGGCTCCAACCCGCCCATCGTCGCCTTCGCGCCGGGAAACAAAGACCGCCACACTCCGAAAGATACCGCGCACAACATCCGCGAGACCGGCGAATTTGTCGTTCACATGGTCGACGAACCACTTGGCGAAGCCATGGTCACCACTTCAGCCACCCTGCCTCACGGCGAAAGTGAATTAGACAATCTCCCACTCACCACCCTGCCTTCCGAAAAAATCGCCGTCCCCCGTATCGCCGAGGCACCCGTCGCGTTCGAATGCACCGAACACTCCACCATCGAAATCGGCTCCAACCGCCTCGTAATTGGTATGGTTCATTTTGTCCATATTCGCGATGAACTCGCCGACGAGAAGGGCTACCTAAGACACGACGCATTTCACCCTCTGGGCCGCATGGCGTCGCCAGATTGGTATACCCGCACCAGTGATCAATTCGAAATCCCACGCCCCGATTGAAATGATCACCTATCAAACTCTCGGATCGGCCGACGGCACTCCGCTCGTCTTCATCCACGGGCTCGGTGCTGGCAAAAAGCAAATCAGCTCCGCGCTCACCAACCTCCCCGGACGCTGGCTCATCACGCCAAACATGCCCGGCCACGGCGACTCGACCGACATCGATCCCGCCCTCTTTTCCTTCGATTTCTTCGCCGATCTGGTTATCGAAGTCATGGATCACCTGGGCATCGACAAAACCGATCTCGGAGGACTTTCCATGGGCTCGGGCATCAGCCTGAATATTGCCCTCCGCTATCCCGAGCGCGTGAAAAAGCTCATCCTCCTCCGACCCTCCTGGCTCGACTCACCACGCCCCGACCACCTCGAACTCGTCGCCCGGGTCACCACCGGAATGGGAGCCAATGATCCCGATTTCCGGGCTCTCGCCGGGCGCAACCCGCCTGTCGCCGCATCCATCGCCCCGCTCTTCGACAGCCCCGACATCGCGGTCCTCGAAAAAATGTGGAGCGACAGTCCCTTCGACTCGCTCGATTCCCTAAAAAAAGTCGCTGTGCCCTCACTTGTGCTTTCCAGTCCGCGCGACGACCTCCATCCTCAGGAGGTCGCCGATGCCATCAGCGGCGTCCTTCCCAATGTCAAAAGCGCCATCCTTCCCGCGCGCTACCACGAACCTGAATCATACCATCTCGAACTAAACAAACAAATCAGCCAATTCCTATGATCACAAAACGCATCACCACCCAACAAATCCTCGCCAACCTTCAAGCCAAGGTCGAGGCCCGTGTCCCCATCATGATCTCCTCCGCGGGATCAGGACTCGTTGCCAAGCTTCAAGAAGCCGCAGGCTCCGATTGCATCAATACCTTCTCGGGCGCGCGTCTCCGCTCCAATGGCATGGGCACCATGGCCATGATGTGGCCCATCCTCGACTCCAATAAGCAAACTCTCACCTACACCCGCGAGGACATCATGCCGGCTCTCGAAGGCAAGTCCTTCGTCTGTGCCTGTCTCAATGCCAACGATCCTCTCAAGGATATGCGAATGGTCCTTCAGGAATGCAAAGATATGGGCGTGCAGTCCGTGTCCAACATCGGACCTTCCATCTCCTATATCGATCACGACTCTGAGATCTTCAAAGTCATGACCTCCGCCGGCATCACGCTGCAAAACGAAATCGACATGCTCATCCTCGCCAAAGAGGAAATGGACATGGTCTCCGTCGGACTCGCCTTCACCGAAGAAGATTCCTACGCCATCTGCGAGCAGGCCAAACCACACATCTTCTGCTATCACGCCGGAACGACCAAGGGAGGTATCAAAGGCTACGACAATGGCATGACCATCGAAGAAACCGCCGAGCAAACCGAGAAGGTTTACCAGAAGTGCCGCGAGCTCAGCCCCGACACTCTCCTCGTCGCCCACGGTGCCGCCATGGAGACTCCTTCCGACGCGCAATACATTCTGGACCATACCAGCGGCCACGGCTTCTGGACCGGCTCCTCCACCGAGCGCCTCCCCATCGAACGCGCCGTCTCCGCCGCCGCCAACGAATTCCGCGACCTGACCTTCAACGACTAAAACGTGACGGCGGTCAAAGTGCCCACTGGGTATTCCAGCCGCCGAACCCAAAATTTCCACCAAACCCAGGACTCCGGTCCTGGGTTTTTTATTTTTCCTCCTAAAAGAACGATAAGAAAAACTCTCCGCTGGCGACAAAGTCGATGTCACCCTGAATTTCAATTCTCGAGCCAAACAGACAATCACCATCCGCGTGATTGATCAGTGAGCACTCACAACTATTTCCTGTCAAAATCCCTCCACTCTGCTCGTAATCCCGCCATGCGGTTTTGCTCCATCATCTTTTTCTCTCTCTCAATTCTTTCCACGGACTCGCTCCCGGCCCAAAAACTCGCCGTCATGGAAACGGCCTTCGGAAACCGCGGCGTCGTCGAAAGCATCGCGCTCACCAAAAAAGCCGGCTTTGAGGGCGTACAAATCCACACCGGCAAACTCGACGCCAACGGCGTCCTCACACTCTCGATTCAATCCCTTCAGGAAGAATTCCTTGTAGCCTCAAAAAAACACGAGGTCGAAATTATCTCGCTCTGCGCCGGCAGCATGAATCGCATCAACGTCTGGAAAGACGGGCCCGATCGCGGCAAGGGACTCGCCATCATGAAGCAGTCCATCGAAGCCTGCGACGCCCTCGGCTGCAAACTTCTCCTCTTTCCCTTCTTCGGCCCCTCCAATTTCCAAAAAGGCGAAGAGAAAATCGCTGGCGTGGCCAAGTTCATCAAAGAAATTCTCCCCATCGCCAGGAAGCACGGCGTCACTCTCGGCATCGAATCTCCCATCACCTACGGCCGCGTCCTCGAGCTCTTCAAGCGCCTCGAAAATCCCCCCAACCTCAAAATGTATTACGACACCGGTAACATGATGCGGGGCGGCGAAGACATTTACACCGCCCTCCAAAAACTCGGTAACGACGCGATCTGCGAAATTCATCTCAAGCCCGAAGGCAACATCCACTTCGGCAAAGGTAAAACCGACCTCCCAAAACTCGCCGGCACTCTCGACCAAATCGGCTACGATAAATGGCTCGTCTTCGAAGCTCGTGGCGGCATCACCAATGGCGACACCAAACTCTCCGAAGAAAACCTCAAGGGCATGAAAAAGCTCGTTGCGCTTCGAAAAGAATAATCACGACGTTTTGCCCGGATCGGAGTATTCTCAGTTATGCTAATTCGCTCCCTCTTAGCCAAGATTGCTCTCTGCATTATCGTCATGGAAGCCCTGGGCGGGCTGGGAGCCTTTTTGACCAGCAGCGCGATCCCCTCCTGGTATTCCACGCTCGTTCGACCTCCCGGCACTCCGCCAAACTGGGTCTTCGGCCCGGTCTGGACGACTCTCTACGCCATGATCGGTGCCAGCTTCGCCCTGATCTGGCACCGCAGTCCACAGAGTCTGGGTTTCACCCAATTGTCCTACGTCTTCTGTTTCCAGTTCTTCTTGAATCTACTCTGGACGCCGGTTTTCTTCGGAGCCCAAAACCCTGAAGCTGCCTTGATCGTCATCATCGCGCTTTGGATCGCGATTATTCTATGCATCAAAGAATTTAAGACCGTCTCTCCCCTGGCGGGCTTACTCCTTTTGCCATACCTCCTCTGGGTCAGCTACGCCACCTACCTCAATGCAGGCTATGCTTATCTGAATTAAAGCCCAGGTCGAACCTTCCAATGAGGCAAATTTTCTGAGAGGAAGACTTTCTTAATCCGTATCAGAAAAATGCTCTCACGCTTATCTCTCCTCTCCCTATTCGCCATCGGCGCTTCCGCGCTCAGTCTCAACGGCGAATCCCGCCCAAACATCATCATCATCATGTCCGATGACATGGGCTATTCCGACATCGGATGTTACGGCGGAGAAATCAAAACCCCTAATCTCGACAAACTCGCCGCCAACGGCCTGCGCTTCACGCAATTCTACAACACCGGCCGTTGCTGCCCCACCCGCGCCTCTCTTCTCACCGGGCTCTACCCCCACCAGGCCGGAATTGGACATATGACCGGCGACTACGGCCTCCCGCAATATCAGGGATTCCTCAACCAGAAATGCGTAACCATTGCCGAGGCTCTCAAGCCCGCCGGCTACCGCGCTTACCTCTCCGGCAAATGGCACGTCACGCCAAAGATCGCTCACGACGCGCCCAAGAACAACTGGCCCCGCCAACGCGGATTCGACAAATTCTTCGGCACCATTCACGGCGCGGGATCGCTCTTCGACCCAAATTCCCTCACTCGCGACAACACCCAGATCACTCCGGAGAACGACCCCGAATACAAACCGAAAGGCACCTGGTATTACACTGACGCCATCTCCGACAATACCGTGATGCACCTTGAGTCACACTTCAAGGAGCACCCCGGAAAGCCCTTCTTCCACTACGTCGCCTACACTGCGGCCCACTGGCCCATGCACGCCCTTCCCGAAGACATCGCCAAGTATGAGGGCAAGTATGACGACGGCTACAAGCCCGTCTACGAGGCCCGCCTCAAGAAAATGAAAGCCCTCGGCCTCATCGATCCCAACTGGACCATTCCCGGCCCCATCGGCGATTGGGATAAAGTTAAACTGAAGGAATGGGAATCCGCTTGCATGGAAGTCTACGCCGCCATGGTCGACAATATGGACCAAGGCATCGGCCGCATTGTCGCCACTCTCGAAAAGAACGGCCAACTCGACAACACCCTCATTCTCTTCCTGCAAGACAACGGCGGCTGCGCCGAGGGCTTCGGTCGGGGCAAACTCGTCGGCCCCCTCGAACGCCCATCCGCTCCCACCCTCAAGCCCATGGGCAAGGACGAGCTCCAAACCAACATGGTCCCGCCCCAATCCCGCGACGGCTATCCTCTCCGTCGGGGTGACGGCGTCATGCCCGGACCTCCCGAAACCGAAATCGGCTACGGGAAAAACTGGGCCAACGTTTCCAACACACCCTTCCGCGAATACAAGCACTGGGTCCACGAAGGCGGCATCGCCACCCCGCTCGTCGCGCATTGGCCAAAGGGAATCACACTGAAGAACAAATGGACCAAAGATCCAAGCCACCTCATCGACCTCATGGCAACCTGCCTTGATCTCGGCAAGGCCTCCTACCCCGATGGGAAAATCCCCGTCGAAGGAGTCTCCCTCGCGCCTGCCTTCACCGGAAAAGCACTCGAACGCGGCAAGCCGATCTACTTCGAACACGAAGGCAACCGCGCCGTCCGCGATGGCGAATGGAAACTGGTCGCCAAAGGCGTCAACGGTCCCTGGGAGCTTTACAACATCCCCGCCGACCGCACCGAGCAACACGACCTTTCCAAAAAACATCCCGAACGCGCAGAGAAAATGGCCCAACAATACGAAACCTGGGCCAAGGAACGCGGCGTCGTCCCCTTCAATTCCTGGAGAAAAAAGAAGGACAAAAAGACTGCGGCTTCTCAGAAGAAAGTCTTCCATCTCAAACTCGGCGACACCTTCACCCAGGAAACTTCCCCCGACGTCGCGAAGCGCGCGTTCTCCGTCATCGCCCAGCTCGAAAAGCTCCCCGCGCAGGGAATCATCGCAGCGCAGGGCGGCACTTCATCCGGTTGGAGTTTCTACCTCAAGGAAGGACAGCTCTTCTTCACCACGAGACGCAGCGGCAAGGATTTCACCGTGAAGGCTCCGCTCCCGTCCGACTCCAAGGGATTGCTCGAAGCCAAGGTCACTAAAAAATCTCTCATCCTCCGCTCTGACAACAAACGCCTCGCCATCAAGGAAGGCGACCATCAACTCACCAGCCACCCCATCGACGCGCTCGAAGTAGGAAAAGACAACGGCGGCCTCGTCGGTGACTACGAAGAGAACTTCGACCTCAACGTTCCCTTAAAGTCGCTCAACATCACCATCAGGTAGCGGCAAAAGTAGTCGAAAGCTGTCCTTTTGATCCCGGGTGGCAGGCCCGGGACACGCACAAAAGTTGAAAATTTCGGCTACAATTATGGTCGCTCTCCCCGCCCGATCCGAAGTAAAAACGGGCAATGAAGTATACCTCTCTCGCAGCACTGATCCTTTTTACCTCACCCGCTACCGCCAAAGACTGGCCTCAGTGGCGTGGTCCCGACGGCACCGGAATTTCCTCCGAAACAGGAGTCATCAGGGACTGGAACAAACAAAAACCCAAACTCCTTTGGAACACCGAGGGCAGCGGAAAAGGCTTTTCCTCCATCTCAATTGCTGAGGGCGTCATCTACACCAGCGGGAACTACAACGACAAAATCAAAGGGCAGGGCGTCAGCGCCTTTTCGGCCAAAGACGGCAAACTTCTCTGGCAAACGCCCATCACCAAACTCCCACCCAAGCATGGATACGGCGGTGCCCGCTCGGTTCCCGCCATCGATGACGGCCACCTCTATGTCACCTCTTCCGACGGAGCCATCGTCTGCCTCACCACTCAAGGAAAAATCGTTTGGTCCAAAAGCTTCGAAGATGAATGGGACGGCAAGATGATGTCAGGCTGGGGCTTTTCCGAATCCCCGCTCGTTGACGGTGACCGCGTCGTCTGCACCCCAGGCGGAAAGAACGCCTTCATGGTCTCGCTCGACAAAAAAACCGGCGCTACCAAATGGAAAACTAAAATTGGTGATACCGGCAAGAAAGGTAAAGACGGCGCTGGCTATAGCTCGATCGCCATCTCCAATGCCGGCGGCGTCAAACAATACGTCCAAATGACCGGCCGCGGCGTCATCGGAGTCCGGGCCAAGGATGGCAAGCATCTCTGGAGTTACAACTCCGTCGCTAATTCCACTGCCAACATCCCCACTCCCGTCATCGCAGGCAATCACGTCTTCTGCTCCACCGGCTACGGCACCGGCTCCGCCCTCCTGAAGCTCGATGGCAAGTCCGCCGAAGAGGTCTACTTCCTCAAACCCAAAGTCCTCCAAAACCACCACGGCGGCATGATCCTCATCGACGGCCACATCTACTGCGGCCACAAGCACAACGGCGGCGATCCCATCTGCGTTGAACTCAAAACCGGCGAGGTTAAATGGGGGCCTGTCAAAGGTGCCGGCAACGGCTCAGCAGCCGTCACCGCCGTCGACGGCCACCTTATCTACCGCTACCAGAGCGGCCACGTCGCCCTCATCAAAGCTACCCCCACCGGCTACGAACTCAAAGGCTCCTTTATGCCCGCCCACCAAGAAGCCCAATCCTGGGCCCACCCCGTTGTCTCCAACGGCAAACTCTACCTCCGCGAGCAAAACCGCCTGATGTGCTACGAGCTTTGAGAAAAAGCTAGCTCTCGAGCTCCCGAACCTTCTCCCAAATCCCCTCCGCGCAACCCGCTTCCGTGCGGATAAACAGTTCCTGTACTCCCTTGGCAGTCTGCGTCACCGCCTTCAAACCACCGGAAATTTCCCGCTGCACTCGAATCGTTCCTGTCGTGCCGCCCCGTCCGAGCGATTTGCCGCCATACGATCTCCCGATAATCACCCCAACCACACCTTCAAGCGCCTCCACCTTGCGGATCATCCGAAGACATTCCTTCGATGAACTCTGGTGACGACCCCGCGACGGCATGACCTTCAGTAGATCAACTCCCGATCAATGAACAGCCGGAAGCCCCAAAGTTACTCTTTCGAGGCCTCGGCAATGGCCTTGCGGGATTCTCTCAACTTTACCAGGAGCCACCCTGACAGCAAAATGACAACCCCTTGCCAAAACCAGAAAGCATTGGGCGCGGCCCGAATAAAATCTCGCGGCATGTCATCAACCGGGATCGCCATATAGGCACCATAGACGGGCCAAAGCAAAGGGCACATACCCGCCAACCAAATCGCAGCCGGAAGGAGTCGTTCACTATTTAAGCCTATGATCACTGCGATCATCACGGGGACCATTCCCACCAACAAGACGGTCACGCCGGTATACTTCTTCCCTTTCGCCTCAAGCAAAGCCTGCATCGACAAACCACCACCAAATATTACCAATACCATCGCAATCAGAGTCCCGCCGGTGAGATCCAGGTCCGGATACCATCGCGATTCCATCAAACTTTTCGCAAAGAAATACCAACCTCCTACACCCATCGCTGCCATCATCGCGGTCCATGGGGTGGAAGTGGCAGAGTCCCATAAGGGAGGCAGCCTGGTCTTTCCAAATTTCCGGGCCCGCCGCCAACCTCTCATTTGATCGTCAGTCCCCGGCGTGATGAGCACAATCATTGCCCAAAGACAAAACAAGGTCACGAGACCATAAAGCCCTACCATCACCAAGGCCTCGGTCGGGGCAGGCGACCAGC
This sequence comes from Verrucomicrobiaceae bacterium TMED86, assembly GCA_002172625.1. Classification (GTDB taxonomy): domain Bacteria; phylum Verrucomicrobiota; class Verrucomicrobiia; order Verrucomicrobiales; family Akkermansiaceae; genus SW10. The sequence continues at coordinate 27,584 of NHEN01000118.1, forward strand.
CTTCCGCGGCTGTATCCAGGAACCTCCCAAATCTTCGATCGAACTCTCGTGACGGAAAAATATCACCCTGATTGACCAAAGGAAGCGAGTTCCCAAGCAACACCGCCTGCAACCAGGCAAAGATCGCCACCGCGCTAAATTTCCCCAGAAGATGACAATCATTCTTTCGCCAACGACGCCAAAGCATCAACCCCATTGCAAAACTCAAAACCGCCTGGGAAATCAAGGTGAAGACATACTGCGGAAGATTAAGACCGAAAAATTTAGCCGAGGGTATCAATTGCTGATACCCCTCCATGACCATTCCAACCCGCGACTCGAGTAGAAATGGCAGCACTTCCTCTAGCACCGGGTAGATTGTAAGATACTTAAAATAGACCAGCCCGAATTTAGCCGCCTGGGGAATCACGGTATAGAGAAGAAACACCATGCCCATCGAGGCAAGAAAGGCCCACCGTTTGTTCTTCATCACCGTTCCCGCCACCAACCCCGTGAGGTGATACAAGATCGCCGCCATCACAAAGACCGCGTAGAGTTGCAGAAAGTAGTGTATCGGCACTTCGCCCTGCACCACCGACACAATCGTAAAAGGCATCGTCGCCAAAAAGAGAGCCCACTCCCGGATGGGCAGACCAAAAAGGTAACCCAGGACCTTCGCCAGAGGTGTCATCGGGGCCAATCGCTGGTAATCCAAGACACCCTCGTCTGACTCTGCCGTCATTCCCCCGGCCACCTGCCCGGTCCCTAACAAAAGCAACACGATTCCCTGTAAGACCAGCAAAGGAATGATCGGGCCACGCGCGGCACCCACCGCGTCAAAATTCAATTGATGAACCCCGGCGGCCCTCCCTGCGAAAAAGATAAATCCGGCAATCAACATCACTACCATCAGGTGAACCCCAAAGCCGGTAATCCGAAGACGGCTCCGCGCATAGCGCAGCACGATGGGATTGGCCCAAATCTTCCAGGCCGGCACGGCAGCCTGACGTTTGCTTTTTTCACTCATGATTCACGGTTCCCTTCTGCCACTTTCACCAGAATTTCTTCGAAGGATGAACTCCCCTCCTCAAACGACCGCAATCCCAATTCAGCCGTTGCCAGATCACGCAACAACCGCCCCTGCTCCTCATCGCTTCCCACAAAATTAAAACTCGCCCGCGTGCCGTCGATCGAAATTCCGCTCACCCCATTTCGCCCTTCTAGCCACGAAACTACCGGAGTCGCATCGCCCAAAACCACCGCAGTCAGACGACGCTCCGCGCTCCCCAGCTGACTCCTCACCTCTTCCGCAGATCCCGAAGCCAGGAGCTCTCCTTGATTCATGACACAGATCGAAGAACACATCTCCGCCAGTTCACTCAAAATGTGCGAACTCACAATAATCGTCGATCCTTGCCTGGCGAGATCCTGAAGGATCATTCGCATCTCACGACGTGACAGCGGATCAAGCCCACTTGCCGGCTCATCAAGAATAAGAACCTTTGGCCGATGCAACAAAGTCTTCGCCAGCACCAATCGCTGTGTTTGCCCTCGCGAAAGTTCTTTGCACCAAGAATCTGATTTATCCAACAGATTGACCAATCCGAGACATTCATCGACGCGTGCCCGGCGTTCTTTTCCATTCCCCAGACGATGTGTATTGGCATGAAAATCCAAAAACTCCCAGAGCCTCAAGTCAGACGGCACCGGCGCCAGATCGGGCATATACCCCATCACCTCCCTTGCCTCTTCCGCTTGTTCGAAAATATCCAAACCCGCGATACTCACCTCCCCATAGGTTGGCTCCATCAAGGTCGTCAGCACTTTGAAAGTGCTCGTCTTACCCGCTCCGTTTGGCCCGACCAATCCGAAGACCTCCCCGCAGGGCACACTCAGACTGATATCACGCACCGCGACAAAGTCTCCATAGTCAACCCGCAGATCACGGATCTCAATTGCTTGCTCGCTCATTTAAAAAGTATCTCGATCCAACAAATCCCAGTCCTTCGGCAAGGTCATCATCATCCGCCGCATCTCTTTTTCCGCCTCTGCTCTCCTGTTCCGCTGATGTTCATCAAGTTTCTCAATCTGATCCGGACGCAAGGTCGCACGGATTTCCGCATCCCGCTGACCTCGATCAAGGGCGCTATTCTCCCCCGCCAGTCCATCGACATTCAAACCGGGTTGGTAATCCTCCGCCCCGCGCGAAAGGACGCCGAACAGTTGCTCATGCTGTTTCGAATCAAGCGCTACGATGCCATCCAATCTCGAGAGGTTCCGGTCTGCCTCGTGCTGCACACTTTCGGCACGCTCCGCCAGTCGCCCTGATTTGAATTCCTCCAGTTGATCCCCCTTCAAAAAACCTTCCATCAACTTGTCCGCTCCCCGGGCATCCTTCCAGTCATACTCCGTTGCCCGGATCAGATCAACAAAGCCACTGTTCTTGCTTTCAATGACATCCACGAGAGCTTTCGCCCGCTCCGCGCCTTGCGCTCGAAACCACTCCTTCAACTGGGCCCGTTGTGAAGCGTTGAGGTCATACTGTCGCGCCCATTCAGAAGTGCGGACATCCGCCCAGTCTTCTTCATTCACCTCACGCATTCGCTCAAAAATCGGCGACATCTGTCGCATCCAGGGTTTCATCGTCGCAAAAAGATCGTCCGGACTGATATCCTTGCCATCCCGGACATCTCTCGCCAGGCGACGAAGCTCATCCGGAGTCGTGTCCCTCCGGGCATTCCGTTGGTATGACCTGAGCCTCCGCTCATTTTGAGCATTCGAATTGCGTAATAATTCCAACTCCTCCTCAACAGATCCCACCTCCGGCGGCAGGCTATTGGAAAAAAGAAAACCTCCAAAGGCTCCCACGACCAATCCCAGCACGAGTCCTACTACTTGTTTTAACTTCATCTTTGCGAATTCCTACAATGAGCGAGCCCCAAAGCGAGATCTATGTAAAACTCTTCTACGAATATACCATCACCGGACCCACGCCGTCACCGCCTTGCACCTGCCGGAGCTTCTTCACCGCTTTCTTGATCTTCTCAACAGCCTCATCGGTTTCTTCCCGTGTCGTGAAGGAGGAAAAGGAAATCCGCAAACTACTCTTCGCCTGCTCCGTGGAGATCCCCATCGCCATTTGCACATGGCTCGGTTGCTGTTTCCCGGTCATGCAGGCACTTCCGGTCGAAACCATCACGCCCGACTCATCCAAAAGTATCAGCAAGCCCGCTCCTTCACATCGCTCGAAGGAAACATGCGCACAGGTCGGCACGCGATGCTCACGACTTCCGTTCAAGGTCACTCCTTCGATTTCTTCACTTAGGCGCTTCTCCAAATGATCACGGTTCGCCGCGATGCCCGCGTGCCGATCTTTCTCAATCGCCACACGCATAATCTTAGCCGCTCTGCCAAGGCCGACGATATACGCCACATTCTCGGTCCCACTGCGTCGTCCGTCTTCCTGACCCCCTCCACGAATGAGAGGTTCAAACCGCACTCCCTCGCGAAGATAAATCGCGCCAATTCCTTTAGGCGCGTGAAACTTATGGCCACTGATGCTCAAGAAATCCACCGGCACCTCCTTCACGTCGATCGGAATTTTTCCCACTGCCTGAATGGCATCGGTGTGAAAGGCAATCTCATGCTCACGGGCAATTTCACAGGCCTCGGTAATCGGCTGAATCACTCCCGTTTCGTTATTCGCCCACATCAGACTCGCAAATCCCGTCTCTGCTCCGGCACAGGCTTCCTTGAATTGCCCAAGATCCAACCGCCCCTCGGCATCGACACCGCAGCGGTGCACTTCGAAGCCTACATCTTCCATCGCCTGACAAGGCCGCAAGACCGCGCTATGCTCGATTTCTCCGGTGATCACCCGTGAGGTCTTCCGCCCATAAATCCGGGCCAGCGACTTAAGCACCATGTTATTCGACTCGGTGCCACATCCCGTAAAGACCACCTCTTCCTCTTTCGCGCCAATCAACTGCGCCACCTCGCCACGAGCCTCCGCGATCGCCTTCTGCACCGTCTTCCCCGCACGATACCCGCTCGACGGATTATGATAATACTCGGCGAAAAACGGCAACATTGCTTCCACAACTTCCGGGTGAACCGCAGTCGTCGCGTGGTTATCCAAATAGATCATTGGTGAAAGCAGTAATCGCCCCTTATCATTCGGGCAAGTCGATACCTTGCCATGCGTCCCGGTCGTCTCCGAAAAATCCGCCAAATCATGAGCCTCATTCTCTTGGTTTTGGTGACTTTGGCGGCCAAACACTTCTACGACCTCTGGAAAACACAAACCGCCGGGAAAGAAATTATCGAAATCTGCGAACTCCCGCCCCTCCCCAAAGAGCTCGAAATTCTCCATGCCCGGAACGATCCATCCGACGACCCCCGGCACATCGATGTCACTCTCACCGTGATCGGGCCAGTGAAAGACCTCGATCAATGGCTTGAGAAAGTGGACGCCTGGGAGCTCGAACGTCCCTCAAAAATCCTCCGTCACACCATCCGTGAGTCCGAAATGACATACCGGGTGGACTTTTCCGCCGAGGTCTTCATAAAGTGAGACATGAAATATCTCGCTCTCATTCTCCTCCTCATTTGCCCCGCCCTTGCTCAAGACGAACATCCCATCGACGTCCAATTCGACAAAGACATCGACAAAAACAGCTCCACCCACGGAATGGTTGCCGCCTACGAAAACGCCCTCAAAAGCTGGGACAAGGAACTCAACAAACACTACCAGAAGCTTATGGCCGGTCTCGACGCAGCCGGGAAAGCCAATTTAAAAGACTCCCAACGCGCCTGGATTGTCTACCGCGACAGGGAAATCC
>NHEN01000119.1 GCA_002172625.1 Verrucomicrobiaceae bacterium TMED86
AAAACCGCACCCGCCCGTGACTTCGTCTACGGCGCCCGCGACCGCATGGACGAGCGCTACGACATCATCCGCATGGCCCGGGACAAGCGCTTCAAATACATCCGCAACTACGAGCCCCTCAAAACCTTCTACCAATACATGGAGACTCCCGAAAAGGGCGTCACCATGAAGGAACTGCGAACCCTTCACGAAGCCGGGAAGCTCAAGCCCAACGCCGAAAAATTCTTCAACCCCACCAAGCCCAACGAAGAACTCTACGACTGCGAGGCCGATCCGAACGAACTCAACAACCTCGCCGACAACCCTAAATTCGCCGGCGAACTCAAACGCCTCCGCTCTGCCCATCTCAAGTGGGTCAAGGACACCAAGGACGTTGGCCTCATCGCTGAGCCCATCATCATCGAACTCGAAAAAGAAGTCGGGAGCCGCTACGGCATCCTCCGACAGAAAAATGGCGACGCCCTCGCCAAGCAACTCGCCGAAGCCGCCATCCTCGCGTCATCCGGCCCGTCCGCTCTGCCCAGCCTGACCAAGCTTCTCGACGCTCACCATCCCGCCGTCCGCTATTGGGGAGCCACCGGCCTCGGCAACCTCGGAGTAAAAGCCAAACCTTCCCAGACTCAACTCACCCAAGCTCTCAAGGACAAATCCCCCGCCGTCCAAATCGCCGCCTCGCGCGCCCTCTGCCACATGGGATCACCGGCAAAAGCCCTCCCCATCCTACAACACCTCCTCATCAACGGAGCCGAGTGGGAACAACTCCAATCAGCCATCGTCCTCGACGAAATCGACGACCAAGCCAAACCCGCCGAGGCGGAAATGAAAAAAGCCCTCAGCACCAAAGTCGCCAAAAACAAATACGTCATCCGCGTCATCAAACGCGCCTTTCAAGAACTTGATGTCCGATAAAGGATTCACTTATCCTGATTTAAAAAACATCCAACAAGGTAAGCTCAAATCCTACCGTGGCTTTCTCCAGCTGTGGGATCTCGATAAAAGCTGACCTTGCTGGACTACTCGCCTGCGCTAGCAAAACTCCACCACTCCCCACCTCAGCGGGAGGTGCATATTCACAGCCCCCTGCGGACTCCATACCCAGTTATTTTCGGGGTGCTCCTGTTCTTCCGGATTAAGACTTTCGGCCAAGGGCGTTCCGTGAGGTGGAATACGAACATACTTCCCGTCCACGACGTCATGCTCCCACTGCACTCGTGAAAAATTGATCTTCCAGGAATCGCCGGGCTGTGGAGGTGACTGCTTCTCACGATGATACTTCCGCAACTCCGACCACGGAAAAGCAATCTCAACCGACCAAGCTTCATCGAGATCATCGGGATTATTCAAAGAGCCTCGCACATGCACCGCGCTCTTCAAACCATCGAGATTGCATCCCAACACGGGAATTCCGCCTTCCCCGTATGGCTTCGGAAGACTCAGTTCCCATATCGACCCGAGCGCGTTGATCTCAAATTCGTAGTAATTCAAACCATCGCAATCCGGATCGATGAAGACCTCAAAATCATTATCCTCAAACATCACCGCGTTCTTTTCAGTGATCGTTCCCCAGACATGGGGCTCTTCCAGCTCGGCTCCGACGTAGAAAAACTCATCGTCCCACCCCATCTTTACCCGCGTTCTAAAATGCGGCTTCAGTTCATCTTGTCCCGTGATGTCGACAAAATCGTCCGACCAAGGCAGGTCCGCCCAGGCAGAATCACTCATCGATCCATCGATAACAATCGGTGACTTCACCCGCTGGCAGCGGTAGCGTCTCGGTTCCATTAAAACTTAAGATTGAGTTGGGCAGACGCAGCCACAGTTGGATCGAGACGTTCCTGATAAGAACGCCAAATTGCCTCCACACTCCGCGTCACTTTCCCCCGGAATTTTTCCGCACCATTTACAATGACGATTACTTCTTTATCCAACGACAGTAACTCGTCACTCAAATGGAGAGTCACTTGCCCAATCCCCTCGGCCTTGATCTCAATCTTTTGCCCAATCACCCGGGCTTCGATCACCTGCCCTCCCTTGGCCTGATCCTTGGGAACCGAGAGCCAATAGAAGCGATCATGAGTGCGATTACTCTGACACCAGACCACCTTCTTCGGCCAGGGATTGCGAGTATTCTTCGCCATCCACGGAAGAGCCTCGCGATCCTTACCATTCATCCAATGACCGAGCTCTTTGTAAATCGTCACTTTGTGCCGATAACCACCAGAATCACCTGCGCGCAACTTCTCCAGCTTCTCCCCCCACACGGCCGCGATCTGATTTCTTTTATAGGCTGCATCCTTGCCACCCATAAAGATCATAAATGGCAAATTGCGAAGCCCCAACGGATTCGCATCATTGGGATGACCCGCCATCATTGAGGCCGCCGCGAAACGATCCGCCATCCGTGGTGCCAGTTGATAGACGCCATCGCCCCCCGCCGAATAACCCATCAGGTAAATCTTATTGGGATTCACTCCCCGCACTGCGACCATGTTTTCGATCAAACGCTGAAAGAGATCATCGATATGCCCTTCATGCCAAAGATTCCAGGTATTCGTGGGTGCACGCGGAGCGACCACGATCCCCTCAGCCGGAGCGTAAAGCCTGATTTGGTTCTGCCATTGTTGGTCATTAACACGAGCCGGAGCACCTCCGCCACCATGCATGGAAATCCACAAGGACCGCTCTCCCTCTTTCGCCTCGCCAAAGACCTTCTCGAGAAATTTCATCTCCTTGCCTGCCGCCTTGATCACCTTCGCGTCCAATTCCGCCTTCCGCTCTTTCAGCGAATCTTCCTGCAACTTCCCAAAAATCAATCCTGACGCCTCCTCTGCCTCTCCCCTCGTAACCGCTCCTTCCGGGACCGAAAGATGACGCTCCTCCGGCAGCAATTTGAGCCAATCCATCACACCTTCCTTGAAACCAGCCACTGCACCCAATTGATCCCAATACAATTCAACGGTAGCCTCTCCTTTACCAGGAGATTTCACCATCGCAGTCCGTTTCACTCCGCCAAACTCCACCTCAAGTTGATGCGATGAATCAGCGGACACTTTGAGGGTGGCCATATCATTCAGATCTGACGTTCCCGCTTTGGAGGTCACTGTTTCAGCATTCCCGACCAAGCTAATCTTCACCACGATTCGTTTTCCACCCCGGCGATCCCAAACACGCAAATTGAGAACCACATCGCTTCCCTGCTTCGTAACAGGTTTGGCGTAGCGATCAGTGACATTGACTGCTGCAACACTCTTATCCTGGAGCGCCCAAACCATGGGGAAATGGCTTCCCGATTTCTTCCAGGAACTCGCCCAGATGGCATGCCTCCAGTCACTCGCAATCGCCTTGGAGGCATCACCGGTGAACCACGCTCGATTTAAGCCTTTTTTGTGATACTCGTCAGCCCCCGTGAAAAACCACCCACCATCATAAAGTTCAACCCAAGTATGATTCCCCCGCTTGTTCGCCCAAAGCGCCGTTCCCGCGATACGTGCCGGCACTCCAACCGACCGGCAGGCATCGACCAAAATAATTGATAATCCTGTGCAGGTCGCCATCCCCAGAGCTTTCGATTCGGCCGGGCTTTGGTTCGGCGCTTTTCGCCCCGTATTGTAGTGCACCTTGATGATATTGAAGAACTCCTTGTTGATTGTCTGGGCAGCTTCGGTAGCCGTCTTACAATCCTTCACCAACTTAGAGCATTGTTCATAAAATTCCGGCCGCCAGGACTCACGGGTTTCATCGAGCGAGGCATAGGGAAGAACATCATTTAGAAAAATTTCCTTGGGTGCCGCCTTGGCCCACGTGAATTGCCTTCGTGCTTTTAAGGGCAAGGAGAGATTTTCCATCAGGAAATCCTTCTTCAATGACTGAAGATCCTTCGGCGGCATTCCCTTCACCAAAAAGCGCGCTGCTTTGTTTCCGAATTGACCATGTTTCTTTCCGGCGTTTTCAAGAAACCCGGAAATTTCGGAAGCATTCTCTCCCGCTAATTTTAACTGATCCTCTACCGAAGCCTTCGCCAAGGCGCTGAGAAGAAAGAAAATCGTGAGCAACTTGTTCATGCCCGCGACCGTAGCCCCTCTTCGAGCGCACTCAAGGCGGGAAATCACTCGGAACACCAACGTTCCTGCCATTCCTTGGGCAGGCGCTGGGGACGGCTCTGCGGCATCTGCACCAAAGCCAGAGCCTGACGACAGGTGATCAGGGACTTGGTCTCGCCTTTTCTCACCATGGTGAATTCACACCAAAACCTCACCCGCTCGAATTCCGTTACGTGGCCTTTGATTTCCAAATGATCTCCCAGCTTAGCCGAAGCGCGGTAATCAATCTCAGTCCGAACAACCACTGGATACAACTGCGTCTCTGCCATCGTAGGAAGATCCATCCCCATCAAGCCTGCCAATTTGGTGCGACAGGTTTCAATCATGCGCAAGTAGGCGATATTGTGCACTACGCCACCACAGTCGGTATCGAAAAACATGACCTCCTCTTCGGTGGTGTAATTTAACTCAGCAAGACTCATTGTTTACCAAACAGGTTGACCTTCATCGTTGTAGGGAAGCCAAAGCAATGACACCGCGCGAACGTCGATGTCTTTTTTCTAGGGCTTGATGGGTTCCGGTTCAAGGGCTATTCGTGTAGCATCAAACTTCACTTCCAACTCGGAAATATCCCCCTTGGGATCAACCACAATCGCCGGAATATTATCCATAATCGCCTCTTCGAGCAGACCGATACATAGCCCGGCCTTTCCAGCACCGGTCTTTCCAAGCACCACCCCCTTGCGTAACGAGGTCCTTCGAGTCGTAGAGAAGCAAATCTTCCGTGAGCTCGCTTTTCTCGGTGTCATCTTCCTTGCTCAGGTAAAAAGGCCCTAATTTCTCGTATTCACCTACTTTCTCGGCCATGGAAGAATCCTTAGCGGAGGAATTCGGAATTTCTAAATCCAAAATTCCCTCTATTGTCTCCCCGTGACCGAATCACCACCACGCGCCTGGGCCGAAATCGACCTGAGCGCCCTCCTTCACAATCTCGCCGTTGCCCGCAAGCTCTCTGGCAAGGAGGTCATGGCCGTGATCAAAGCCGGCGCCTACGGCCACGGTCTGGAGGAAACCGCCCGCACTCTCGACGGTTGCGGCCTGCCATTTCTCGGCGTCGCCAATGCCGGCGAGGCCCGCCGACTCGCCCGCGCAGGCATCAAAACCACGCCTTATATCCTCGGCGCGACCCTCCCGGAAGAACGCGCTGAAATTGCCGCAAACGGATGGACACCCTGCCTCTGCTCTCTCGACGAAATCGCCCACTTTAATCAACTCGGGAGAGCGAAACCAATTTCCGCTCACCTTGCTTTAGATACCGGAATGGGCCGAGGCGGTTTTTTACCCGGCCAAATCCCAGAAGCCCTTGCCGCCATAAAATCATCCCCCGGAATCAAGCTCACCGGCATCGGCTCTCATCTTCCGGTCGCAGATGAAGACGAAACCTTCACGCGTCAACAGATCGCTCTCTACGATAAAATTGCTGCTACCATCCCACAGGATCATTCCCCTTTTCACATCCACATCAGCAATTCCGCCGGGCTGATGAAATACCGCAGCACAACAAGCAACCTCGTGCGCCCCGGCCTATTGCTCTATGGAATCTCGCCCTTTCCGGATGAGCAAAAACAACTCACGCCCGTGATGTCGCTCAAAACGCGCATCTCGGTGATCAACGAACTCCCCAAAGGTCATGGTGTCTCGTACGGGCGAACCTTGCTCACCCGCGACACCAAGGCGGCTGTTCTTGGGATCGGGTATGGCGATGGCTACCCTCGTTCACTCTCCGAAAAAGGAACCAAGGTCCTCATCAACGGAACGCTCTGTCCACTTCTCGGCCGAGTCACGATGGACCAAATCATTGTCGATGTTACCGAACTTTCCGAATGCCACCCTGGCGATGAAGCGATCCTCTTTGGCCCCGACCTTATCGTGTCAGATCTCGCGCTCAAAGCTGGTTCCATTCCCTGGGAGCTTCTCACCCAAATCACGCCACGGGTCGAACGACGTTATCTTTAACGCTCGAGAATCAGCTTTTTCTCTTCCTTAAGGAAGGCTCTGAGTTCCAAATCATTCTCTCCAAAATCCATCAAGACAGCACCCGTCTCGGCCTGATTAAAGATCTCTATTCCGTTACGCTCCATCGTTTGAATCCAATTTTGGGGAGGCTTTTCAAAAGGCGGAAAGTTCGCCGCACTCGTGATGACCGCTTTGGCACCAGTTACTTTCAAAAAAGGCATGTTGATCGAATTTCCATGATGATGCCTCCCAAGAAGAATGACATCGGCTGCCAAATCATATTCTCCTTCCAACAACGCTAATTCATCTTCCAAACCCAAGTCCCCTAGCAGCAGGACACGCCAGCCTTTCCAATGCACCCGCATCACCATGATACGGTTGTCTGCAATCCCACGATCTTGCGACAACCCCTCTCGAATCACCTCCAGCCAAACATCCCCACCCAATTGGTAGCGCTTGCCACGGGTCCCCACAAGAATCTTACAACCATGATCTTCAGCTCCTGAGATGAAATCCCGGTAGCTGGGACTTTGAGCTTTCATCGTTGGAATAATCGCCTTCCTCAAGTCCCCCTGTTGCATCAAGAGATGAGCTCCTCCGACGTGATCTCCATCTGGATGACTCAAGGCCAGCATTGAAACCTCCGCACCCCATTTTCTCAAAATCGACCGTAGAGTATAACGATAGAATTTCTCACTTCCGACATCGATCATCACGCCTCCCCCCACATCCAGATAGGACGCCGCTCCGCCATCCGCCGGATCGAACACCACCCAATCCGTACCGCTTCCCCGCCTTGCCTTCCAGTGCCCCATGGGCACGGATGCAAAACCATCCGCCGTATAGTATGCCGTGCGAGCAATCGCGCCATTAAGTCGATTCGAGAGCATTCCCAACTCTGGCCAAAACACACCCAGAAAAGAACCCGCAAAAGCCAACCCAAGAATCACGGTGGTGAGAGGGATTAGGGCAAGACTCGCGAGCACCGAGATCGGCGTGACAATTCCAAAATGCCAAAGCATAAAGGGAAACGACCCCAGCCAGGCCACAATCGAAGTCGCACCAAGAGCCGCAAAATATCTCCTCACTGCCAGCCACCTCCGCTGCCAAACATCGAGAAGCCGCAGCGGGAAAAAGGAATCCACCTCGGCGAATTTTCCCGTGAAACGGTAAGCCACCCCAACACCTGCCCCAATCGCCATCAGAACCCCATACGACAATTGAAACCCAATTTGCTTCACTTGCGTTGGATCCCAAATCACCGCCAACACAAAACTCAAGGCGAGCGCGTTGAACAATGAAGGTCGCCGTCGCAACACAAAGGCTCCAAGGAAACAAGTTGCCATCAAGGTCGCTCGCACTGCGGGCGGGCGGGCGCCCGTGACCATGGCATAGGACACCATCGCCAGAAGCACCACCACTACCCCCACCCGCCGGGGAACGGGGAGATTCATCAACACCATCCAGGCGATCGCTCCCACCAAGGTGACATGCAAACCACTCACGGCAAAAACATGCATTGCTCCGCTCTCCCGAAAAGCCACGCTGATTTCGGAATCGGCAGGCGGCTTTTCACCCAATACCATCGCTTGAATTACCGATTGACCCACCAAATCATTTTCCAGACCGGCGCTGACACCCTCTTGCAGCCTTAACTTCAACCTCTCCGCCCATCGGACGGGCGCCGATTGCCAACGAAGCCCCCTGGACTCAGCAACGACGATGGACAAGCCCCGCTCAATCGATTTGTTTTTCCAGTAATCCAACATGGAAAACTCATCTGGATTTCTGAGAATTCCGGGAGAGAACAACTTCCCTCTCACCTCAAGAATCTCACCTGCACGATACTCCGAGGCACGCATCACCATCACTTTGCGTACTTCACCACTGTTCATCTGAAGCCGCCCGGATCGTTGACTTTCAAAAACAGCATCGACCCGCCCCAAGGTAAGGGTTCCCTCAACAAACTCGCTTCCCGATTGCCCGTGACTTTCTCCCACCCGAGATTCAATCACTTCGGTTCGCCACGCCACACAAACGACCAGGCAAACTACCAGCATCCTCCATTTCCAATCAGGCCGGGAAAGCAACAGGGCGAGCCCAAGAAGCCCGAGCGCCCACCACACTGATGCGGAAAAGAGCGCACCTGAGAGCGAGGCAAATGCCAGAGAGGCCAAAGGAGCGAGAACAATAAAGTTCTGCCATTTTTTCAATAACCAAGACACCGGTTCTCGCTCTATATCGCACCCAGTTCCCTCAGCTTATGAGTAGCATTGGCGGCATGCCTACCACCGGGTAATTCCTCGATCACCTGCCGAAGAATTTGAATCGCCCCTTCATGCTGCTCCAAATCATGTTCGTAAATATCGGCAATCCGGAACATGAAGAAAGCAGCATCATTCTCCCGCCAATCATTCGACTCAAGAGCTTCTCTCAAGGTATCAACTGCCAGAGACGGGCTCTCCAAATTATCGTGCTGGATCTTGGCGACCTCCACGATGGGAAACCGATTAGCCTTATCCCGATCCCAGACCTCCCGATAAAGCCGGATGGCTTCGGTATATTCTCCTTTCGCAAATGCGGCCCGCGCATCATGCATCCCATCCTCGTCGATCTCTTCCGTCGAACCATATACTTCCTCCGAGACCTTCTCTACTGCTGCAGGCAAAAAATAGATCACCCCTAGAATACCGGCATACAGCACTGTGATCATGAAGGGCACTGCTGTCGCGATCATGACATCCCCCGTCCGATAAGCCTCATCAGCGACGTAGGTCTCGGCATAATCGTCATTCACATAGGCCTCATCCGCATCCTTCTTTGCCTGTTCAGCCTTGGCATTTGCTCGGGCCCACGAGCCAAGGGTAACTATCATCATGACCAACAAGATCATCATGTGGATTAAAAATTTCTTATTCATCTGTTATCCAACAATCTAAACCCGAATGAATTCAATGGAAAGTTCTCTTTGCGCTCAAAAAAAAGAGCCGCGATCGAAATCGCGGCCCTTGGAAAATAATTTTACCCCTGAGGTGTTCGACTACTTCTCGTCAGTAACAGGAAGCTCCTTGAGCACAGGAAGCTCCTTGAACTTCGGAAGAGACTGGAGAGAAGGAGCAGCCTCTTCACCAGTGGCACATCCACATGAGCTGAGACCGAGTGATCCAATCGCGAAAGCAGAAAGGGCAATAAATTTAAAAAATTTCATAGTGTAGAATTTGGTGTGACTGTGAACAGAATTGGCTCGGAGAGACAACGTCAAGTCGAACTCTCCGAGCGAAACCTTTTTTGAGGTCTGCCGAAATTACTTAGCAGGAATTTCAACTACAGGAGCAGGCACTGGTGCTGGCTCAGGAGTGCTGCCGCAAGAGGACAGTGAGAAACCAGCAAGAGCTGCGACGAGACCGAGGACGGTTGCAATTTTCATATTTTCTTTTTCTGTTTTGGTTGGTTTTTGAGATCTACAGCCAATTACTTCCAGAGGAGCAAATCACCGTAAAGCTCTAAGAAGGGCTCAGAAAGCACAAACACTTTCTGTCCAACTTGGAGGCCAGACTACTAAAGTCTTAAGGGCTTGCAAGCGGTTAAGTAAGGTTTTTCTTACTTTTTCAGGAGGCGAGGTTCCAATGAACCCAGTATTGCATCGTGAAAAAGTCCCGCTATGTTCCCGGCTCCCATGACCAACCAGCCTCATGTCTCGATCGTTGGAGCTACCGGAGCAGTAGGCCGCGAAATGCTTGTATGCCTCGAAGAGCGGAACTTTCCCCTCTCCCAGCTCACTCTTCTCGCCTCAGCCAGATCAGCCGGACAGAATCTCACCTTTCGAGGGGAAGAGATAACTATTAAGGAGCTAACCGCCGACAGCTTCGCGGGCATCGACATTGCTCTCTTCTCCGCTGGAGGAGGAATTTCCCTTGAATACGGCCCCATCGCGGCAAAGGCAGGATGCGTCGTCATCGACAACTCCTCCGCCTTCAGAATGGACGAAGGGGTGCCCCTCGTCATTCCCGAGATCAATCCCGATGCCGCCCGAAATCATCCGCGCAACATCATCGCCAACCCGAATTGCAGCACTATCATCACGCTAATGGGGCTGGCCCCACTCCACAAAGCATTTGGCCTTAAGGGAATTATCGCCTCCACTTATCAAGCCGTCTCTGGCAGTGGCGCCCAGGGAATCGCGGAGCTCGATGCTCAAATCAAGGCTCTCACCAATGAAAATCCTATAGAAAAGAAGGTCTATCCCCACCAAATTGCCCACAATGTTATCCCCCATGTCGACGCCTTCGAGGACAGTGGCTACACAAAGGAGGAGCAAAAAATGCTGCATGAAGGGCGTAAGATTCTCGATCTCCCGGAGCTCAAAGTGACCTGCACCTGCGTACGTGTCCCCGTCATGAGATCACACTCGATCTCACTCACCGCAATTTTCGAAAAGGACCCCACGATCAGTGAGGCCCACGAAGCGCTCTCAAGCTGCCCCGGACTGAGACTCGTCGACGATCCATCCCGGTCACTCTACCCAGTGCCACTCGACACCACGGGGAAAGACGACTGCCTCGTTGGACGGGTTCGCAAAGATCAGGTCCTCCCCAACGCTCTCGCCCTCTGGGTCGTCGGAGATCAAGTGAAGAAAGGAGCCGCACTCAACGCTGTTCAAATCGCCGAAATTCTCTAATTTCAAGACATCTGCAAGGATTCAGACTATTTCCCCGTCTTAATAATATTAGCAGAATTCTATCCTAAATAGGCCGCATCGCGCCGCTTTCTAATAGAGCCTTTCCCAAGAATGTCAGAGACACCTCCCAATCCGGCCGGATTCGTCGCTCCCTCCCTCGAGGAGTTGGCTCCCCTTTTTCCGGCCTACGAGATCGAAGCATTCATTGCGCAAGGAGGAATGGGTGCCGTGTATCGCGCAACCCAACGATCGCTCGATCGACTTGTCGCCATTAAAATTCTGCCCCGGGAATTTGGCGAGGATGAAAACTTCCGGGCCTCCTTCGAAGCCGAGGCCAAGGCCATGGCCAAGCTGAACCACCCCAACCTCATCGGGGTGTATGACTTTGGTGACATCGATGGAATGCTCTTTATCGTCATGGAATTCGTAGAGGGAAAAGCCCTTTACTACTCCGTTCACAAAAAGGCCATCGATCCGCTCGTGGCTTTTGAAATGGTCTCGACCATCTCCCGTGGTCTCGCTCATGCACATGCCGGCGGCATCATCCACCGGGACATCAAGCCGGCCAACATTCTCCTCGATCTCGAAGCCAATCCGAAGATCGGCGATTTCGGACTCGCCCGCCCCTTGGATCAGGACCGATCGGGAGGCGTTGTCTTCGGCACCCCTGGCTACACCGCCCCGGAAGTCTACAAAAACGACCACCCCGTCGACCAACGATCGGATATCTTCTCAATTGGGGCCCTCCTCTACGAACTCCTCAGCGGAAAACCCCCTGCAGCGGATTCCACCGGCATGGCCATTGGCAACGATCCTCGAATCGATGCCATCCTCAAGAAAGCCACCCACGCCGACCCGTCAACACGTTACAGCGATGCCCACGATCTTGCCGATTCCCTCGACAAGCTGGCGCCAAAGCTTTCCGGCCCGCGCTTTGCTGCTCCCACTCATAACCGTCCAAGGCCGGTCATGGCAAACCCCAGCCTCGCCAGCCACAAGAACTCCTCCTTCCTCCCTCTGCTCCTCATCCTGCTTGCTCTGGCCGGAGGAGGAACTTTCGCCTACTTCGCCTTTTTCAACAAAACCGAGGAACCTCACATTCCCGTCATTGATGACTCCGAGAAAAGAGAGAAAGATACTCCGAAAAAGGTCGTCGACAAGACACCCCCAAAACCTACGCCTGGCCCACCCAAGATGAAGCCGAAGCGGCCCAAAAAGGATGCTCCGAAGAAACCTGAGAAAGTCGTTGTCAAAGAAACACCTCTCCAAGCTCTCCAGCGCCTCGGGGAGGACCTTCTCGCCGGTAAGCGGGAAGAATTCCCACCCTTTACTCAAAAGCGCAATGGCTCGGCTTACTTCTACGCCAAGCTCCCGGTTACTTGGCACGAAGCAAACAAACTCTCATCCACCTTTGGAGCAAGCCTCGCCCTCTTCCCCGATCCCGAAACCCTCAAGTGGGCTCGCGAATCATTCAAAGAGCAATCAGCCATCTGGGTGGGGGCCTCTGATTCGGGAACTGAAGGGAAATGGCACTGGCAGGATGGCACAGCGGTCGCCGCTTCGGTATGGACCGAAGGAGGGCCGGACAACGAAACAACTACCACCCCTGATGGTGAAGACTTCGCCGCGCTGTCGGAGAGCGCTCCCCTCCTCGAAGACCACCCGGCTTCGCTTAAACTCCCCTTCATTCTCGAATGGAAACTCGACGGAACGACACCCTCCTCCCTCGAATCCCAACTCGCTCGAACCGCCGCCGCCTTAAACGAAAAGCGCGCTCCCATCTTCCCAGCTGGTACCGCAAATGTCGGGGGCTCTCGGTTTCTCCTTGTTCGCAGAGCCATGCAATGGGACGAAGCGTCGAACCTTGCAATTTCAGGCGGAGGACACCTCGCTGTCATGTCCAATGAAAACGAGGTAGTCTATACCCACAGACTTCTTCAGGGGGTCCTCGAGGAGCAAAAATCGTGCTGGATTGGTGGTCGAAAAAATGACGAAGACGAATGGGAGAATGTCACCAAAGAAAGCTTCGACTTTATCAACTGGCTACCTGGGGAGCCGGACAACTTTGGCGAGGGGGAAGAGTTCCTGGTAGTCAGAAAAATGGACGGACAAGTCGGCGCTAATGACGAAAGCGGGACCCAGATGCCGGTCAACTTCCTCCTTATCGAATGGTCCCACCCGTCTCAACGCAACTTCTCCGCCGTCGCCGAAGCCCCCGAAGATGAACCCACCGCTCTCGAAAAAGCCTTTGCCGAGGTCCGGATGAACATCATCAACAAACACGGAAGAAACTATGGTCGCTTTCGGAAAAAGTATGACGATATCATCGATGACTTCGTCAAAAAATCGACCTCGGAAGTCATCAACCTCGACGATCGACTCAATCCGGATCAACAACAATTCCTGATCGCACAGCTCAAGGCAATGGAGGGAGAGTATTGGCTCCCCGAAGAAATCCCCGCGAGAACTCCGAAAAAAATTAAACGTTACTTTGATGATGCCCAGACCGACGCAAATGACCTCTGGGAATCCTACGAAGAGGATTTTGAGGAAGCTCTTCGTGATTATTTTGAACTCCTCAACGAGGCATCCCGCCAAGCCTTTAAAAAAGGCGACCAAGTTCTCGGCCTAGCCTTCAAACTTGAAACCGAATTCCTAGACGAAGACGATATTCTTCTTCACAAGATTCTCAATGGGGTAAAGGTCCCCCTGCCCACCGAGAAAAAGAAAGAGGAAGAAAAGCCGAAGGAAGGCGAAAAATCCAAGGCTAAAGACAAACCCAGGAAAAATGACTGATCTGCTCGCATCGACTGCCAAGGCACTCAACCTGGGAAAATACAAACGCCATATTTTCCTCTGCGCCACTCCCACCGAAGCGAAATGCTGCGCCGCTGATGAAGGCATGGCCTCCTGGCAATTTCTCAAAAACCGGCTCAAGGAACTCAAACTCTGCGGCCCACAACCCCTTATCCACCGCTCGAAAGCCGACTGCCTCCGCATCTGTATGCAGGGTCCCGTCGCTGTGATCTACCCCGAGGCCACCTGGTATCACTCATGCACCCCGAAGAATCTGGAGCGCATCATTCAGGAAGACCTTATCGGCGGACAGATCGTAGAGGACCTTAGAATCCTCCCCTCAACCTGATTGGTAAAATCAAGACTCCATCTTTCCTGCAAGAACAGGGACGACAGAACCACCTGAGGCTATGTGCAGAAGAATGATCCCAAGCGGGTTATTGCTCAACATGCAACGACGTTCCCTTCCTATCTCGATCGCGATTATCGCGTCTGCCTGCCTTGGTTTTCTGATCGGCCAAAATTTCCGTAACGACGCACCTCCGGAGTCTGGGTCGAAGATCCAAAGCTCTGCTGATCGGAAAAGCCAGCCTTACCAAGGACACCTAAGTGCAGGCAATCAAAGAAGAAAGTTCCCTTCTCGGAGGCCACTCAGCGTCTTGTGAGGCTGTCGACAAGGACGGCAAGAGCATCAAAAAATTCAGTGGCCGAGGTGAAAATATCCAATCATGGATCGAGGCCTGCCTCAGCGGGAAACAGAGCCAACCGCAGGGCTTCACCCTGCCGAACGCTTAAACAGGTCGGGTTACATCTCGTCTCCTTCGAATTCCATCTCGTCTCCGTCGCTTCCTTCGAAGTCGACTTCGCGGACGCGCTTCTTATCGCGTAGCATCTCAACTTGCTTCCGCAGCTTCTCCCGAATTCCAGTTCCATCTTTGACGGCCTTGATTTCCACTGTCGGACAGGTGCGGTCAGAAGTATTCAACACAATCGTAGAGAGGCCGAAAATCCGAAACCAGAATGGCTTGAGAATTCGGGTATCCTTAACGCGATACAGCTCCACCTCATCAATATCCTGGCTAAAAACACCTTGATAAAGGCGAATCCGCTCACTGGTGAATTCGAACACCTTGCACTTGGTTTGCAGCCAAATCCATCCGCAATAAACCAAAGGAATAATCGCGCCCGCCGCGACCCAACCGCTGCTGTAAAAAGCGCCAACGATTAAAGCGATCGCAATCAGAATACCGGTCACAAAAGGCCAAAAATTCACAATCTGATTAGAACGACCTTTCCAGACAACAATTTCTTCGGATGACATGCTGCCAGAATTGCGAGAATTACCTTCCCCCGCAAGTGCAGAAGCACTCAGAAATTATAACTCTGTGGAATTCTGACAATCGCTTCCTTCACCACTTCCTGATGACAAGCGATACGATCACTCAAATCAGCGCTACTTGGCGTCTCAAAAGTCAGCGAAATCGGGCAACCCATCTTGGCGAGATAGATCGCCTCGGGCCATCCTTCTGGAAGATCCGGCTCCTCGGAATGAAAAATCCATCCTCTCTCAGTCACAGGATGATCATCGATCATCAATGCAGGCTCTGGCGAAAAATGGGCCGATGCCGCCGACAGAATATCCTGATAACCTGCTCCCTTTCCTCCGCAATTGATTTCGTAGTAATAGAATCCACTGCTCTCCCAGTCTTCGTGAAGCGATAGAAATAAATCGGGTACTTTTTGACTCTTCAACCACTGGATGTGCGCACAGACCTCTTCAGCCTCACACATCAAATAGTCGCGATTAAGATCCACGCCTCCAGCATTTTCCCTTGTCCCTGCTTGCAATCCCGTCGGATTCAACGCGGGGCAAATCAACCAGTGATACTCTTCACCGAAAAAACCGGCCCTCAATAAATTCAACAAAGCCTGCGGCCCGGATGGCTCATCCCCATGGACGCCAGAGGAGAGATAAACCGTCGGAAGCGAGGGATCCCCTTTCTCAGAGGCCCACACCGCGCAACCGCTTACCTCGATCAATTTACGGGTCCTAAAACCCTGCTCCTCCGCAATATTCTCCCAACTTGAGAGGTAGGCCTGCCAATCCATCATCCCTACTTTTTCATTGGCATATGGGGCCAATCTGGGGTCCCCGGAGGAGAAGTCACGTGTGGAGTTTTCCCCAAGCCAAAGTCAGCAGGAACCATCTTCCGCTCACTCCAAATTTTGGCATGCTTGCCATTCCAAAAACCGTAAAAACTCGGAAAGAAAGGATCCACGTAATCGACGTCCGCTTTATCAAGCACCTTCAAGCCGAGGAGGTGATAAGTCGCATTCACAACGATGCGACGGAGGTCTTCGCTGAGAAAATCCACTGACGCTCCCATTGTAGTACAGAAAGCCTGCCCCTTGGTCGTGCCATTTGGAGCCGTATATGGATGCAACCAAGCCAAAGCCATCATGGGTTCGTTTTGCTTACCGCTGACATTCTTAGACGTCGGATCGAGTGTTTCCGTCACTGCTCCACGAAGAAGAACGGTATCCGCATCGATAAGATTCTTCACCCCATAAACATCACTGGGACCGAAAATGTCCTTCACCGAATTCAAGATCGCGTGATCCTTGTTCGCAGGCTCGATCACGCCACGCGCGCCCTGCCCTTTGTGTTTTCCGTGATGATTCACCCATCTTTCTCCGACAATCTTAATCCCCCAATCGTTTCCTGAAATAGTATCAAATTTCCAGCTCCCTTTGAAGGCATGAGTCGAGGTCCGGTATCCCACGACCGGCTTCCCGGTGTTCAGGAAATCAGTCATATACTTGGCATCTTTCGGAGCGACGGTCCGCATACGCGTTCCAATGATCATCAGGTCAGCCTTAGCCAACTGATCCCATCCACGAACGCCACCGGCATTATTGGGATCAATGTATTTCCCATCCTTGCTCCAAGAAAACAGCACGGTGCAATCAAAGCCGTGGCGATGGGATAAAATTTTGGCCAACATCGGCATCGTCTCTTCGGAGCGATACTCCTCGTCACCCGAAACCAACACGATGTGCTTCCCTTTTCCCGGCCCTTCATTCCCCGTGAAAGAAAGCCACTTTTCTTCTGCCGTCGCTACACAAGCAGTCAACGCCCCAATCGCGATTGTCAAAAATCGTTTCATCCCCACCACTAAAAATGGGATTCCCCTGCGAGGGAAGCACGAAAACTCAATCCCAACCCGGTTTCCCCCGATAGCAGAACGATACTTTTTGAGAGACCAAGCCCCCCCTCATCGGCTACACTCCAGCCATGATGAAATCAATCGTCCTGGCACTCCTTCCCTTGGCTCTCACAGCCAAGGAGTTTCCTGAGAAATTTCACGCTGCACCGAAGCCTCTCTCCAAAGACGCCAAAGTCTCCGAATGGCCCCGCGTATTTGGCCCCAACGACAATTGCACATCCCCGGAAGGGCCACTCCTCAAGAAGTTCCCGGAAACCGGACTGAAACCAGTCTTTGAGCTGGCACGCGGTGAATCCTACGCCTCCCCTATTCTTGCAGACGGGAAGCTCCTCCACTTTCACGCTGTCAAATCCGCAGAAACCCTCGACTGCCATCACCCTGAAACCGGAAAACGACTTTGGACCTTCTCATATCCTATCAAATACCGGGACCGCTACGGCTTCTCTTCCGGCCCTCGCTCCAGCCCCGTGGTTCACAAAGGGAAAATCTACCTTATTGGCGTGACCGCCAATCTCCATTGCCTTGACCTCGATTCAGGAAAAGTTATCTGGAAACGCGATCTCAAAAACGAACTCTCCATTCCGCAATACTTCTTTGGCTACGGACCCAACCCCATGATCCACGACGGACTACTCATATTGAATACCGGGGGAAAAGAGAAGGAATCCTCCGGAAGTTCTGTAATTGGCGTAAGTTTGAAAACCGGTAAAACGGTTTGGACTCACGAAGATACTTGGGGAGCATCCTACGCTTCACCAGTCATGGCAAAACTCCACGGCGAGGATGTCGCTCTCGTCATCGCGGCGGGAGAAAGCAAGCCGACTCATGGCGGCCTCCTTCTACTTGACCCAAAAACCGGAAAACTTCATTGCCG
>NHEN01000120.1 GCA_002172625.1 Verrucomicrobiaceae bacterium TMED86
CCCTTCCATCGATAAATATCCTCCGGGAGCGCCTTCAATCCGCGCGCTGCCAAAACCTGCTTGGCTTTCGTCCGCGTCCACCGATTCTCCAATTTAAGCAACTCGATTAGTTTTCCTGTCGGCGCTTTTGTCAATTCCGCCACCTCCCTGGATGGAACATTCTTCTTCGCCACCCGCCAAATCCGACCGTGCGTTTTATCCCTATCGGGGTGACGGTAAAAGTCATCCTGGTGACAAGTAATCGGATTATACCAATCGACAATATAGAACGCGCCATCAGGACCAAGCTTCACATCAATCGGACGGAAATTACGATGACTTGAGCGCATCAATGGCTCTAAAAAATCCACCTTAAACCCGGCCCCGTCTTCCGAAGCTCGAAATCTTGTCACCTGATTCTTCTTATAGTCACCAATGCCGAACGAACCGTCTCCCAGTTGATCAATTCCACAATATCCGCCAGGCTTACCAATACGGGGCAGCCGCAAGCGCCGGTGCACCGGCACCGAGGCCGGGGTAAGATAGGAAATCCCTCCCGCACCATCGATTACGAAGGATTGTCCGTAATCATCAAAACCAACTCCCCACGGATTTCCCGGGCCCATAAAGTCATCTAGCAAGGGATCCAGTCTGAATTCATCAGGACGCAATCGAAACACCCCTGCCTGAAACAAGGAAGAGACTCCGAATGGAGTTTCTACCCGTGATTCTATTCCATCGCCTTGCGAAAACCACAAATCACCATCGGGGCTCCAGGCCATCCCATTACTCGTCTGGTGAGAATCACCATTCCCAAACCCACTCAACAACAATTTACGTTCACCATCCCAATCAAAGAATTCCAGCTTGGTATTATGAGCCACGTAGACGCCATCACCACCTACTTCCAATCCAGTCGGAACACTTAGACCATCTGCAAACACTTCGGACTCATCCGCCACGCCATCTCTATTGGTGTCGCACAACATGATCACTTTGTCGTTCGGTTTCACTCCCGGCTCGATCTGCGGATAAGCATCGGAGCAGGCCACGAACATTCGGCCATCGGAATCCCAACGCACCGCCAGAGGATTGGCGATTCCATGTCCCTCGTCGGCAAACAAATTCACTTCATATCCCTCCAGCAATTCAAACGAGGCGAGTTCCTTTTCGATATCCGCCTCTTCTGATCCAGTCAGTAGCGGATTTGGTTTCGCCTCAGGCACTTCCCGTTTCCACACCTTCTCTTCGGCCGCCGCAATCAAAGCCGGGAATGTTTTCCACTCTTCCTTGAACGACGGTAGTCCTTCCGCCGCATTAGAAAAGACACGCTTCGAATCATCGCCAAAAAGACATTTCCAATTTGCCGGACGCCAGTAGTCGTACCACAAGCGATGCTTCTCCTGAACGGCTTTTGTGAGAATATCAATTGCCGTATTCTGCAACTCGCGCACCTGGTCTCGCGACAGAAATAAAACCCCACGCTTCTCCGCAATTCCACGCACCGCATTCCGATAAAGATTCAGGGATGAACCATCCGCATGCGCCCACTCAAAATCAAAAGGCTCTATCAAAACAAGCTTTCGCCCCTCGGCCCCCAATTGATCGAGGAGCTTCCCATAATCCTCCTCGAATTCCTTGAGACCATCTGCTCCAGCTAGCGATTCAATCTTTCCAAATTGCACAATCAAGGTCGTCACCCCATGCGCCCTTAACTGCTTACTCCAATCACCAAAGGCTTTGGACCGCCATCGTTCACGGACCGTCGATTGAAATGACACAGTATCCCCCTCCCATGAAAAATCCCTAAACTTGGGCTTCTTCTCGATAAACCGCTCCGTCAGCGCAGCCTCAAAGCGTCCATCATTCTGCATGCGAACCAAGTCTGTCCCCCCGACAAAAGCCACCACCTCTCCGTCCTTCAATTCCAGCCGGTCTGCCGCCATGGCATAACAAAAAGCACCGAACAAAACCGCGAGAACACGAACAAACATTAGTCACAGATAGCAAAGAACTCCGATCTTGGGCAGTTCACATTTCCAAATCTCCATCTTTTCTCTAAATCCCTCATCCAAAGAAAAACCCCCTATCATCTTTCCGGGAGAAAGAAATCACCCTTTCCTACAAGTATCCACCAAGTAGTGAAAATGACTTTTAGCTTCCGCCATCTCATCATTGGAACAACCCTTTTGACATCGACCCAATTCGCCTTCGCAAAAACCGAGCGATCCTTCATTCTGGCCGAACAATCCAAAATGGAGGGAAAGGCCAGAAACAGCCTCCTCGATTTCCAGGCTACTGACGAGAAAACCCAGGAACACTGCGCTCATCTGCGCGACGGAGACAAGTGGGCCGCGCGCGACGGCATCTTCATTAAACTCCTCGGCCGTAAAGGCCCGCTCACGATCACTGCCGGACCTGATGAGAAAAAGGCGATTCAGGCACTCAAGGACCTCGGCGCGGTTTTTTTTCAACACCCGAAAAGTAAACGGGTCAGCGAAGTCAAACTTAACGCCATCGCCAAGCTGAAAGACGCTGACCTTGCTCTGTTTTCCGCATTCAGTGAACTGACCGACCTTTCGCTGGAGGAAACTAAAATATCTGGAGACGGACTGAAGCATATCGCCGAATTGGAAAAGATCGAATGGCTGAACCTCTGGGACACAAAAGTGGATGACAAGGGACTGGCTCATCTCAAAAAGCTCACTGCCCTAGAATCCCTCCCGGTCGGCCGCACCGCTATTACTGATGCCGGGCTTCTCCATCTCGAAAAACTTCCCCAATTAGCCTACCTGGGCTTGCGCGACACTGCAGTCACTGATACCGGAATCAAACATCTCGCAAAATACCCCGCCCTCACAGAGCTCAACCTCCGTGGAACGAAAGTCACCGACGAATGCATCGCCACCTTGATCCAAATGAAGAAACTCCGGAAAGTCTGGTTTGGAGAAACCAAGGTGAGCAATGGCGGAGTAGCCCGACTGATGAAAGCCCTCCCAAAATGCAGCGTCAGTCTGGAAGACCAATGAAGAAACAACTTTTAAAGCTTCCGACCCTTTTCTCGATCATTGCTGGCTTGGTGATTTTCGCCATCGGCAAGCCTAAGGCCACTGAGACTGATCGCCACACGATTCAAACCTTGCCTCCAGAGGTGGCAGACCGGACCGACAATCTTAACGATCGTTTCTGGCTCTACCTCCCTAAACGATACAAGCAAGCGAGCAAAGAAAAGCCGATGCCACTCATCATCTACCTCCATGGCAGCAGCCGACGCGGTCGCGATGTCGCAGAAGTCAAAGCCAACGGCCTCGCACCTTTGATAGACAAGCGGGACGATTTTGAATTCGTCGTGGCCTCCCCCCAGGCCCTCTCCAAACACCCTTGGCAAAGCTGCTGGCAACCGGACGATCTCATTATCCTCCTCGTTCACCTCCTGACCAACTACCACCTCGATCCCAAGCGAGTCTATCTCACCGGTCTCAGTATGGGAGGCTATGGCACCTGGGCCGCCATCGGAAAACACGCAGATCGCTTCGCCGCAGCCGCCCCAATTTGTGGCGGAGGAGATCCCGCCTCAGCCAAGAGCATTGGCAAACTGCCCGTCTGGGCCTTTCATGGAGACGATGATCGCGTGGTGTCAGTCGAACGATCCCACGAGATGGTCGACGCCATTAAGACAGCCAAGGGAAACGCCAAGCTCACCGTTTATCCCGGAGTGGGACACGATTCCTACACCCGCACCTACGCGAACCCAAAACTCTACGAGTGGTTCCTAAAGCACAAGCGCCCTTGACCGGACATCACTTCAAGGGATTTTCATACCACACCACGTTCTTGCTTCCGTGTCCCGCGATGAGAACATCGAGGTCTCCGTCCTTATCCATATCAATGGTTCGGGTGTCATAACTCCCCTGATCTTTCCCGATGAGATGTGAGGTGAATTTTCCCTTTCCGTTATTCTCATACCACTTCACCACACCATCTGTTTCCTTTCCGCAAGTCACAGCATCGGGATGTCCGTCTCTATTAAGGTCCGCAACATCAAGACTGTGCGGAAAGGCAATTTCAGGATCGATTTCAATCTGTTCAAACTTGGGGCCTTTAAACCAAAGAACGCCCTTCCCGTGTCCACGACTGGCGAAGTAGTCCATCTTTCCATCGCCATTGAAGTCGGCCGGGAGGATGTTGGAGGCACCCTCTTCATCGGTTGCCAGGAGGTGCTTCTTCCACGGCTTGGTCGCGTCTTCTCCCTGTTCCCACCAGGCAAACCATTGTCCTCGCACAAAGCCTTGGGTCCCTTTCGCTCCGGCAGCGATATCAGGTCGCCCATCGCCATTGACATCACCAAATCCCATGTAGTGCGAACCACCCGGCGCATCTTTATCAGCAAAGACATGCCGAATCCAACTCTTGGCCTCATGGGGATTTTTGGGAACTTCGAGCCAGACAATAGAATTATAAAACTTCGTCGAATTCGGATCCCGGAAAGAATTGGCAATCAAGTCCAGCTTCCCATCTCGATTCACGTCCCCGGTAATAACGCAATGCGTTCCGAGAATTTCATCATCAACCGTGCGATACTTCCAGGGCGTCCCTGAGAACGGATCGTCAGGACATTCAAGCCAGAAAACAGTTTGGTTGGAACCAATGAAGTCCATATCCCCATCGCCATCGACATCCATAAGACAGCTATGAATACAAGCCGGACGTGGCTTAGTGCGAGCCAGCCCTTTCACAAACTGATGCACCGGAAACCTCTTCCAATCCGGCCCCTTCAAAACAATAACCTCACCATCAACCGAGGTGATAACGTCGAGCTGACCATCCTTGTCAAAGTCACTCGCGGAGACCCCATTGATCGAACCTTTTCCCGCTGGAACAACGGTGTGCTTCTCCCACTCTACTGCAGATAAATGGGAAGCAAATCCCACCAAAATTCCGGCAAACATCGAACTCGTCAAAATCAAATTCATACACGAGATTGAACAATTTCTCTTTTCGGTAAAACTCAATTTTTCACCAAGCGCTCACCAATTCGAAAAAACACCCTGCCATCACATTCCTTCACTTCATGAGTCTTCAAAGCTTTACAAACCGGCTTACGGGCAGGACTACCATCCTCGAGATTGAATCGCCCGTTGTGTTTAGGGCATTCAATCATCTTCCCAACGATCAAGCCGTCTGCCAGATGAGTCTTCCCATGGGTGCAAATCCCATCGGTCGCGTATAACTCGCCCTCGCTCCCCCGATAGATGGCATAGGTTCTTTCTTCGTGATCGTAGCGTAAGACATCCATCGACTGTAATTCCTCTCCGTCACACACATCGATCCAACCTTCCTCATCGACTAATTTACCGGCACGTCGAGTCCTTTGAACATCCGTACCGGCTGACTCTGGGAGAACTCTCTCCACATGATAGGCGGGCTCCCGGCACTGCCGCTCAAGGGTCGGGACAATCTCCTTCCAACATGACCAAAGGCTCGAATAAGCAGGCGGACAATCGTCCTTCATCAACTCATGGAGCCTCGGCACAGCATGGTAAGGCACCAAGGGGAACATGTGATGCTCAACGTGGTAGTTCATATTCCAATAGAGGAAGCAATTCAGTCGATTCGTCAGGAAGGTCCGTGAATTCAAACGATGATCGAGCACATCTTCCGCCAATCCGGTGTGCTGGGTGAGGCCGTATACAAGCATCAACCACGTTCCAAATAAATTGGGCAGGCCAATAAATAAAACTGGAATCCAGCTTTGAAAAACGATCGAGGAAACGGTTACCAAAAAGTAAATTAACAAATGAACACGAGCAGTACGAGTCACTTTGGGATACTCGCTTTCCGGGATGAATTCCATCTCCCGTTCTGAGATCTTCCCCACCGAATGGAGAAAGAGATTCTTAAAATATTGGGGGTAGGCGCGAACAGCAAAGAGTCCCAAAAGAATCCCGGCAATATCCGGAGGCCGGGGCGCGGCGATCTCCGGATCGCGTCCCACGATGATGGTATCGCTGTGATGCCGCGTATGAGACCATCTCCAGATCACGCCCTCTCTGAGAACCATAAACGAAGCGATCTCGTAGAGGATACTATTCATCCAATCCGTTTTGAATGCTGTCCCGTGCAATGTTTCATGCCACCGGGAGTCGGCACTACCCGCGTAAATCGCGGCATAGATCAAATACGGAAAGACCGCCCACAATGATCCCCAGAGGGCAACCGTCGCTGCCGCCGAGCCAAAAAGAATTCCAAACCAGATCAGGGTATCCCGAATCGCCGGGCCGTCACGCCGCACCAATAATTCCCGCATCGTCCCGCGCGGAATGGGACTTTGATACCACTCCGCCTCGGCGAGCCCGGCTTCGATAGCTTTCTGCGAATTCTCCCGATTGAGAAGATATCGAGATTGATCTGACACCACTTCACTCATGACTTATCCACGCAGACCAACTTGATCCATCAAGCGAGCCGTTTCGGTGTAAGCTTCTTCCACCCACTCCACAATACGGGCCGGGTCTGGAGAATACTCCAGTTCAATTGAAACCGCGCCATCGATATTAAGCTCCTTGATTGCTTGAAGATATGGCGCAAACTTCACCACGCCACGTCCCGGAGGAAGATCGCCGTGTACCTTCCCATCACAGTCACTGATGTGCACATGGATGGCCTGTCCCGCGAGCTTCGCCACTTCCTCTGGCCCGTTGTCTGCCAAAACAAGATGAGAGACATCGATGTTGGCCTTCACTCTTGGATGGTCGCACTCACTGACAAAGCGGGACATTTCATCGATGCTATTGAGCAAACTCAAGCGGAAGGGTTCCAATTCCAGCGCAATGTCGATCCCTTTGCTATCCGCATAGTCACCTAGAATTCGACAGGATTCCAAACCCCACCGCCATTGATCTTCAGGCCCGATCACTTCGCGCTGCCAAATGTATTCTCCCAACACCAGAAGGATATTCCCCGCTCCCCATTGCGCAGCGAGGTCGATAAAATGCTTGCATCGCTCGATGTGATAATCGCGAACAGGGTCGTTGAAATCAATCAAGCCGATCGCCACCACAGGAAGAGACAGAATCGGCAGACCTTTCGACTCACACAAATTTCCAATCCGGGAAATCTCCTCAGCCGAAAGCATTGACGGTTCGGTAAAAATATCGACGGAGTCAAATCCGATCCGGGCGATATGTTCAAGCCCGGTCACAGTATCGACTCCGGCTTGTCCAAATGCGCTGTTAATAATTCCTAGTTTCATAGATTCTTATATTGAGTCCAAGCGAACCCGGCGTTGCTCCCGGGAACTTCTCACCGCCGCATCCACCAAGGCGATGGTCTTCAAATTGTCACGACCATTGAGCATGGGAGATTTGCCCTCCTGCAAGGCCGTCAGAAGATCGAGCATCGTTCCCTTAAAGGCATCAGGAAACCAACTCCCGTCCAATTGCGCCGTCGTGAATCCCTCGTCTCCTTTCGCGGCATGCCGCAAGCTCGAAGGACTGGTATAGGGATCCTTACACCAACCGATATCTCCAATTGCAAGCCCATCGGTTCCTTCAATACGATACTCGATTCGAATATCGCCCGGACAACCTTCCTGGGCTGGGCCGGTCCAGACATCATCAATCACGACTGCCCGAAAACCATTGCCGTATTCTAAAACACTAGTGCAAATCCCGTCCTGATGAGGAAACTCCGTCCGCGGATCAGGGCGCGTGCTGCAATAGATCGCCTCCGGATCTCCATGCCAATACCGGATACAATCGAGATGATGAATCGACATAATCTTCAATGAAGCACTTTGCAACTCAGCCTGCCATGGCTGCCAGTGAGGAATGCCACGCATGTCAATGGTGGTAAAAACGGGGTCACCAAACCGACCGCTCTTCAACAAGCGATCAGCCTCCGCCACTGAAGGATCGAAGCGCATGTTTTGATTCACTGCCAAAACGATTCCCGCCTTCTCACATTCCTCTACAATCGAGAGCGCCTCAGCGTAATCAAGAGCGAGCGGTTTCTGGGCCAGAATCCCTTTGACCGTTCCCCGCCGGCAAGCTTCGCGAATGAGATCAGCCTGATGCTGCGGAGGCACCGCAATATCGAGAACTTCGATCGAAGCATCGGCCAACAACATCTCAAAACTTTCATAAACCGTCTCGATACCATGCTCGCCCGCAACCCGCTCGGCATTTCTTTTTGTCCGCGAAGCAATTGCCACGACGTTCAGCCTCAATTTTTGGTAAGCTGGAAGATGACAGTCATTGACAATAAATCCACTCCCGAGAATTGCGATCCGGGTGTTTGTCACATCTGGGTTCATGGTTTGATCAAGGAGTTAGATTGGTTGGAAAAACGATATTCTGTTCGGGTTTTCTGAGGAATGCCCGGCTCAACAAGAATCGACCCAAACTCACCGCTTCCATCGAAGGCATTTGGGTATCCCTCGCATTCGAAGCACACTCCGGCACCCGCATTGTATGGAACTCCTCCTTTCCCGACAAGCTCCCCATTCAATCCCTTTCCTCCATAAAATTGGATGCACGAACAATCCGTCGCAACTTCCATCGTTCGGCCCGATCCCGGATCCCGAAGCCTTGCGACAAGTCGGACGTCATCACTTTCACCCAACCAGTAAAGGTCTCCGTGCTCCTGCCAAAGCCCGGCTACGAAATCCCCCATGCGTTTAGCTCTTCGAGCATCATTCGCCTGGCCCTCGACAGATCGACACTCGCCAGTCAGCCCCATTTTTTCGTCAGCGCAAAAAGCCGCCTCACTTAAAATTACGACTTCATGATCATCTGTCGTCCCTGAAGCCTCACCAGCCAAATTAAAGTAACTATGATGGGTTAAACTCACCGGCGTGCGACAATCACTCCGTGCTTCAGTTTCGCAGACAAGACGATTATCACTCGTGACGGTATAAATTACCGCCAGCTCTACCCTCCCCGGGTATCCATTGTCACCGTTGGCACTCATCATGGACAAGCAAAGCGAAGGCGCACCATCAAGCCTGGGAATCACTTCTGCCTGCCACACTCGTCGATCGATCGACTCCTTGCCTCCATGTAGGTGGTTCGGAGGATCATTTGCGAGAAGAGGAATCCGTTCGCCATCGATATTCAATTCCGCATTCGAAACACGCCCCGCAATCCTTCCGACA
>NHEN01000121.1 GCA_002172625.1 Verrucomicrobiaceae bacterium TMED86
AGCTCGCCGCTTTGGGTGACGTAAAAGGAATCGTTTTTCCAGGAGAGGCCAAAGATCTCGTCGAGTCCAGTGGCGAAGCGATGGTAGCTCGGCTGCGGTTTGGGATCGTCCATACCGGAGACGATGAAAATATCGCCGCGTCGGGTGCCCACCGCGATGCGGTCATCGGGGAGAACGGTGAAAGCTCCAGCTTCGATGACTTCGTCCTTTGGGATGGGAATGTCGACGATGCGATAAAACTCCCGCTCGCGATCGGCGGTGCCCCAGCGGTCGCCCACTTCTTCGGCGTCGAGAGGAGTGAGGACTAGGAAAAAGAGACTGGTTTTGAAAAGTCGGTTCATGGCAGAAGGTGGTAGTCGATGGTGATCGTGGAATTGCCGGATGGGACGGAGATCTTGAGGAGGACTTCATTCTCGCGCAGAAGAATGGTCCCGGAAGGAAGAGTGATTTCGAGCTTCTCACTTTGGTAAACGGTGTCGGAGATCTTCTTAATCTTTCCAGTGAGCGCGCGGAAGTAGAGCGTTGTTTCCTTCTCCGTGGAAAAACTCAAAGTCCGGTGAAGGTGATTTTCCGGAGAAGTTGTTTTGTCCTCGATAGCCACCTCGTGGCATTGATAGGAGAAGGTAGGCGTGCCGGATTCGTCGAACGAATACCCTTTGAACTGATACCCGCGATTTCGGGGATAGAGTGGGTCGGCATTGACGGGGTTCTCTTTGGTCGCGGTTGGTCGGAGTGGCCATTTTTCCTCGTCGTTGGCGAGCTTCATGAAGCCAACATCTTGGGCGAGTTGGATCGCACGTTCGGCGGGATTAAAATCACCCGCGCCTTGGGATCGCCAATTGGCGGTCACGAATTGTCCTTTCCAGATGGACGAAAGTGCGCCGTTTTGCGCGTTGAAGGCGTAGTTCATTCCGCCGGGGAATCCCACAGCGATCCCGCGGTATCCAGCCACGCGGCTTCGTCCGCGATAGGTGCGGGTTTTGTCGGTGACGGCTAGGGGTGTGTTTGAAGTGCGTAGTCCGGAAGGATCGCGGGCCGAACGTCCGAGGGAGAAGTTTCGCCAGAGTGCTTGCAGTTGGCGGTGGGTGTCGCCTTCGAGGATATCGGGTTGCACCGCTTTGCCGCCGGGCCAGTAGGACGGCATGATGATGCCGGGGCGGTGCTTCGCGGGGTTTTGCATGAAGTCGTAAAACCAACCAGGCTGAAGTCGTTGGAAGGTGGTCATGAGATCGAGGCCTTTCATGCCGGGCGATTCCTTGCCGTTGAAATTGTGACAGCTGATGCAGTTCAGTCCTTTGTCTCCGAGGAGGAGATGGGCGCCGTTGCGCATTTGGGGTTTCGATTCGCGATCTGGCTCGGGGAGATCGACGGGCTTGATGTGATCGACTTTCGCAAAGAGCTCCGAGAGTCCGGCGAGACTTTCCTCACCATACTGGGGCATGCGGGTGTGCATGTAGGGGCGAACGGATTCACCGTCGTAGAGAACTTTGTTCAACCACTCCGGGCGAAGTTTGGCCCCGATCAAAGTGAGTGGCGGAGGAATGCGGGCGTCATTGCCGAGAGCTTCCTCGCTCGAGTTGAAATGAACATCGAGATGAGGAGCCACGCCGCCAAAGTCATCGCGGACATGGCAGGCGATGCAGTTGAGTTGTGTCAGGCGAAGTTTGACCTGATCCGCCGGAGCGACGGGAGCGGCGGGTTTTTCGAGAGCGGCCTGAATCGCTTCGATTTGGCCCTTGTCCAACTGATAGTTGGGCGAGTTTTTTGGTTCTGGCGACAGGCAGCCCTTGTCGAAGTTGGCCAAGGCAATCGCTTTCTTGGGAGGCGCGTCATCGACTTGATGGCAGGAGACGCAATTAAACTTATCGAAGTTGGTCTTTCCTGCGGCGACCATCTGCGGGTTCAGTTGATCGGACGTTGGAGCTTTCGCCTGGCCTGCGAGATACTTGGCGAGCGTGGCCGCTTCGTCTTTGCTGAGATGCATGTCGGGCATGCGTCCGGCGGGGCGGGCTTTGAGGGGATCGAAGAGGAAATCGCCCAGCGCTCCGGCTTGGTATTTCCCATTGAGATGGGAAAGGCTGATCACGCCGGTGGGGGCTTCGTCTTTTCCGTTTTCGTCCTTGGGAGAGTGGCAGGCAACACAACCGATCTTGTGATAAAGCTCGTGGCCGTTGGGAAGTGCCTTGGCTCCCTTGGTGGGGCCGGCCTGATCGCTTTTCAGTGAGGAAAGATAGTGGGCGATGGATTCGCTGATGTTCTTTCGCTCTTCATCTGATTGTCCCGCAAGCATGTCCGGCATCGTGGTGCCGGGATGGACGGCATGCGGGTTGGCGATGAATTGCTGAAGGTAGCTCCGGTTGAGTCGCGAGCCGACCTCGCGGAGATCGGGGGCGGACTTTATCTGGCCCGCGTCCAGCTCATCGTGGCAGGAAGCGCAATGAAGTTCCCGAGTGAGAACGAGGCCGGTCTGCTTTTCGTTCAGCGGATGATCGTGATGAAGACCCGGAATGACGGGCGCTCCGGAAATCCCGGCGATGGAAAGAGTCAACAAGAAGAGAGATCTTCGAAGAAGCATGACTTACAAGGTCTCTATCCCAAAAAATATGCAATGCCTAAAACGCCTCGGGAGAGATTTTCTGTCCGCGAATCTCAGCCAATTCTCACGAATCTCTCGAGGGATGTTCTTCGAGGGAAATGAAAGGAACTGCAGAAGCGATGTGATTAGTGGAGATTGGCAGACATCTTCCTCAACTAGATGAGAATTAGCTTCTCGCTAAAATCATCATCGGGGAACCTTAGGATGGCTCGGTGGCTGGAAGCCGCCGCCACCTTACTTCTGGCTCTCAAAAATGAAGACTCCTTTTTTGTTTCCGACGCCGAGGTCGGTGCGGCCGTCTTTGTTGAAGTCGGCGACGGCGAGTTGGGTGCCGACGCCGGAGTCGCTGTCGAGGAGATGGGGGATGAATTCAACGCCGTCTTTACCGCGTTTGGTTTCGAACCAATAGATGACAGCCGGACCGTCGGCGCCGGGGTCCCGGCCGTTGTGGGCCCAGTAGCGTTTGCCGGTGGCGAAGTCGGTAATGCCGTCGCCATTGAAGTCACCGGCGGCGAGGGCGTGAGCCTGAGAGAAGCCGAGCCCTTCTGCGGGAGGCTTGTCGCCTTCAGGGATGATGATGTGCTTCTCTAGCGAGACCTTGCCGTCGATGAGGGTGTTTTCATACCAGGCCATTCCCCAGGAGTGCGCCCGGAGGCTGGTGACGATGTCGCTGTCGCCGTCTCCATCGATATCAAAGACGAGCATCTGTGCGCCGCCGGGGTCGGAGAATTTATAGTCATGGAAGGTCCACTCTTTGCCGGAAGTGGGATCTTTGGGGCCTTCATACCATCCTCCTTTTTCGAGGAGGTCGGTGCGGCCGTCGCCATTGAGATCGCCGAAGCCGAGGCCGTGGTAGTAGGGTGACTTGGTGCGGACTTTGGAAATGACGTGAAATTTCCACGGCTTCTCGGGAGCTTTCATGTCGGGCGTGAAGAAGCCAAATTTGCCATCTCTCATCGCGATGAGTTCGAGTTTTCCGTCGCCGGTGAGGTCGCCCATTTCGGGGGATTCATTTCCGATCTCGGCGGCGACGCGATGAACCGGCCAATTCTCGGAAGGCTTCTCAGGTTGCAGATAAAGGTCGAGATGAAAGCGGCCGGTGTGCGCGATCTGGAAGATGTCGGATCTCCCGTCGCCGTTGACGTCGAAGACCCAGCTTTGAAACGAACTATGCTTGTATCCTTTGGCGGGAGTCGCGTCGCCGGGGCGGTAGCGATGTTGGGTGTCGTATTTCGGACCTTTGAACCAAAGTGGTCCGGCGAGGAGGTCGGGGACGCCATCGCCATCAACGTCGCCGAAGGACGCGCCTTCGGTGTAGACGCCTTTGCTGAGGATGAGCTTGGAGTGGGATGGTGTGGCCTCGTCGGAATTGGCGGCGACGAGGGCCACAACCAATCCGACGGGGATGATGAGACAGGCTGATTTCATGGGGCTGTTATTTTGGAGTGACGACTTCGACGAGGATGTTGGCGGAGCGGTAAACCGAATTGACCGCGATGGTGAAACGTTGTGGATCAGTTCCGGCTTTAAACTCCACCGTTGCAGGTCCTTTTTCGGGAAGTTTGATTTCCTTCTCACCGTCGAAAAGATGCATTAGGTGGGTCTCGTTGATCTTGAGCGAAAAGTCGCCCTTGGCAGGTTGCTCCACTCCAAAGCGCACGACACCCCAACGGGTTTTACCACGACCGAGGACGGGCGGAAGTTCTTTCGGCGGAAGCGCTCCGCTAACCATACTGCCGACGGGAGTCCAGGAATAGTCCTCAAATTTCTCAGCGAAGATCTTGGGCCCGTAATGCCCGATGTCATCGCGGGTTCGCTTGTGTGGTTGTAGTGCCACCCAATTGCGAATGACGGGACGGGAGTCGACTTTGAAGTCACCCTCTTTTCCGAGTTCGGAGAGGAAGCGCACGAGGTCGATGAATTCATCTTCGCGGAGGCTGGCCGTGAGGCCGGGAGGCATCATGGAGACGGGGCTGATGATTTTTGATTTCACATCGGCCTTGGCGATTTTGGTCATGCGGCCGGAGTTGTCGCGGAGGGTAATTTCCTGATCGCCTTCGTTGACCAATCCACCGGTGAAGGTATCGCCATTCTTGGTGGTCACCAAGGTGGTGTGGTAACCTTCCTTGATTTTGTCATTCGGATTGAGGAGCGAGGTAATGAGATAGTCGACGGGAGCACTTGATCCAATACTCACCAGGTCGGGGCCAATGGGGCTGCCCACTCCTCCGATGGCGTGGCAGGCAACGCACTGAAGATTGAAGCTGCGATAGACGCGCTCGCCATTGTGTGGGTCGCCGTCGGCTTGGACACGCTGGACGAGCAAGGTCATTTCTTCCTTACTGAGTTGCTGTGCCATGGGCTTGAGATTACCGGCGGTTTGTAAGGCTTTGATGAGATTCTCGGGTGGCTTGCCGGAGGTGCCGGCACGTTGCATTCCGAGGCTGGCAATCTTGGCGGGCAGCTTTTGTCCCTTGATGGCATTGGCCAGGGAGGTGGAAGCCTTTGGGTTTTTCAGGAAGACATCGAAGAGGCGGTAGCGATCTTGTCCCGCTTCGTCTTTCGCGAGCAGCGCGACGGCGGCCTCGGCGGCGCGGCCGGGATCAAGATTGGCGAGTTCTTTGACGGCGAGAGCCTTGATGTCATCGGTCTGGCTTTCACGGGCGAACTTTTCGAATGTTGCGACTGCTGCTTTTCCGCCGAAGTTCCGTAGGCCTTCTGCAGCGGCCTGACGTTTTGATCCGCTGGTCTTGGGGTCGCTGAAGGTCGCGATGAGTTTTTGACGGGCGGAATCGATTCGCCAGAGGCCGGCGAGAAGGGCGGTTTTTTGATAAGTCGCCTGATCTTCGGATTTGAGGAAATCGAGGAGGCGTTCTGTTCCTTTTGAGGGCTGAATTTTGCGAATCTTCTTGGAGTCGATGAGGACGTTCAGGGTGTGCAGTTGCGGAATCTTTTTGTCAGCAGCCAGCGAGAGAAGCAGGTTCAGATCCTCGGACGTGCCGACCTTGCCGATCGCAGAGATGGCCGAACTTTGTTCCGCTCCTTTAAGAGAGCCATCACTTAAGCCGGCCATGATCGAGTTGAGCGCGATGGGTTTCTCAAGAGCCGCGATTGCGAAGAGGAGTCGCGGAAGTTTGTTGTCAAAGTTCATTTCGCCTTTCTCGAAGGCGGGCACCCAATGAGCCTCGTGTTCGCGGACGATGGACCAGAGCGCAAAGTCGAGAGGCTCGTCGACTTCGTGATCGAGAGCTTCGAGCGCGAGGGCGACAGATTGCGCGGAGGGCTTTTGAGCGAGACAGCAAATGGCCCAAAGGCGGACCTGCGCGTTCTCGTCGTGAATGGACTTCGAGATGATCTTGGCCGCTGAAGGGACTTCGTCCTGACGATGATAGAGGAATCTCAGGGCGGCCGCGCGAATGCGGGCCTTCCTGGAAGAAGCGAGTCGCTCGACTAATTTGATGTTGGTGGTGTTGAGTGCCTGTAAAGTCCACAGTGCTTGCAACCCGGCGAGATCATCACCTTGATCTAGGGCCCATTTTTGAAGATCGGGCAGGACAGCGTCGCCTCCACGGTGACGAAGTTCGCGTCGGGCGTATTCGCGGTTGAAACGTTCGGGCGAGACCTGGAGGTCGAGGAGTTCTTTGACCGAGGCTTTTTGAAAGTCAGGTTTCTTGGCGAGGGGACGGTCTTTGTAAGTGACGCGCCAAATCCGACCGTGGGTGTGGTCGCGGCGGGGGTCGCGGAAGTCGACTTCGCCGTGTTGAATGATAGGGTTATACCAATCGGCGATGTAAATCGCGCCGTCGGGTCCCATTTTGACATCGATGGGGCGGAAGGCGCGGTGCGACGAACTGATGAAGTCATCGATGCGGGTCGAGTTGTAGGTGCTGCCGTTTGGGGCGAGGCGGTAGGCATTGATGCGATGCCCACGGAAGTCGGGGGCGATCATGACGCCGCGCATCTTGTCGGGAACGTGCGTGCCGGAGAGGATCTCGAGTCCGCAGAGCTTCGGTTGGCCGGGGTTGAGGCCTTTGATGATTCGCTTGGCTCCGGGTGAAGTGACATGGACCGAGCGGGGGAAGACGAAGTTGATTCCGTGACCGCCCGCGCCGTCGGTGGCGAAGGTTTGGCCGTAGTCGTCGAAGACGAACCCCCAGGGGTTGACGAGGCCTTTGTAGAGGACTTCGGCCTCGTAGGTTTCGGGTCGGAAGTGCCAGGTGCCACCGCCCATGAGGCGACGCACACCGTGCGGGGTTTCGAGGTGACTGTGGATGTAAATTGATTGGCTGAAGTAGAGCATGCCATCAGGGCCGTGCTCGAAAGTGTGGACAATATGGTGGGTGTCCTCAGTGCCAAAGCCGGAAAGAACCGTGCGGCGTTCGTCGGAAACGAGGTCGCCATTGGTGTCCTTGAGAAAGAGGATTTCGGTGGAATTGGCAACATAGGCCCCACCGTCCCCGGGGATGACGCCGGTTGGAATATGGAGGTTGTCTGCGAACACGGTGCTCTTGTCGGCGGAACCATTTCCATCGGTGTCTTCAAGGACGAGGACTTTGTCGTTTTCCTCAGCGCCCGGAACGATGTGGGGATACATTCCGCTGGAGACCAACCAAAGACGACCCCGGGAATCCCAGTTCATTTGGACAGGCTTGGCGATCATGGGATCGGAGGCGAAGAGATTGATCTCCATGCCTTCGGGCAGATTGAAACCCGCGATCTGTTTCGAAACATCCGGGTCGGGAATGTCGGTGAGGCCGTTTTGGGCCGAGGCGACGAGGCAGGAGAGAGAGAGGCTGAGAGCGAGGCGAGAGATCATGACTTTTCCTTGAGAGTTGCAGTTTTCAGGCCGTCGATTTCGGATTCGCGGGCCTCGATGATGGGGATGAACTTTTCGAGTTCTTTGGCGTTGTTTCCTTGTTCATGTTTGCGGAAAAGACGGAGGTAGGTTTCGTTGGCTGGTCGCCAGTGGAAGAAGAAGAGCTTGTTCTTTTTGACGATCTTGGCGCGGAGGTCCTGCCCGGACTTGCTGGAGATTTGCTTCGTGGTGGGCGGGGTAAGGCCCATCGATTTGACCAGTTTTGAGGAAAGGACGGCGTAGCCTTTCTCGGTGTAGTGCAGCCCGTTGTCGGTGAGGCCGGTGTTGCTTCCCTTCATTTCGCCGAAGAGGTCGGCGAAGTGAATTTTGCGGATCGAGGCGAGCTTTGAAATGGCTGCGCGGTAAGTTTCTAGACGCTCGTTTTGCTTGCTCATGTCGGGCATGGGAGTGCCGAGGGACTCGGCCGGAGGCGGAGAGACGAGAACGATGGCCCGCGGGTTGGCCGCGCTGTTGACCATGTCGAGGAGTCGGTTGTAGCCTTTAATGAAATCCATGAGGCCATCGTCGCCTTCGAAGGATGCGACCGCGCCGTAGCAAATGATGACGACGTTGGGCTTAATGCGACCGAGATCGGCCTTCAGTCGGTCGAAGCCTTCCTGCGGTGGCCCGAAGTAGCTGCGAGCGTCGCCATAGACGGTATCGCCGCTCCATCCGAGATTGCGGAAGCGCAGGTTCTTTTCGCCCGCCGCGAGGGTGAGCGCTGTTTCGAGATGGCCGTATTTCTGGGCGCGTTCGACGACGGTATTTCCAAGAAGCACAACGCGGTCGTTGTTCTGGAAGGTGAGCGCGTCACCTTTCGCCAGAGAGATGAGAAGTAGTGAGAGAATCCAAGGTTTCATGCGTATTTCTGGAGCAGTCTTTCCTAATTAAAAGGGCACGACAAGCAGCTATAGGAAATGATTCTTCAGCATACGCCACGGAAGCTTCGATTTTACAATTAAGCCTATCAATTTTCTGACGAGGGCAAATGTGATCTTCCTCAAGGAAAAGTCGTTTTTGTCTTTTTCATAAAGAACTAAACTTTTTCATTTAAAAGCTGTCAGGAATCTGGATATCTGCCCGTAGATATTCGAACCTTAATACCATGTCAGATCAATCAACAGAAAATCAGTCACTTTCTTCCCGTCGCATCTTTGTCAAAAAAGGGGCTCTAGGAGGCGCTGCCGCAGGCCTATCAACTCTCGGTGTCCCGCTCGTGAACGCTGCCGAGAAAGAGCCTAAATCAAAGTACAAAGTAGGCGTTGTTGGGCTTGGTGGTCGTGGCGCTGGTGCCGTAGCGAATATCCTGGAAGCCGACTCGGACACTGTGCTCTGGGCTGTCGGTGATGTCGTCGAAAAACGCATGGAAAAGATTAAAGGGATTTCCAAGA
Organism: Verrucomicrobiaceae bacterium TMED86; assembly: GCA_002172625.1. Classification (GTDB taxonomy): domain Bacteria; phylum Verrucomicrobiota; class Verrucomicrobiia; order Verrucomicrobiales; family Akkermansiaceae; genus SW10. Next base: position 8,843 of record NHEN01000121.1, read on the forward strand.
AGTTTTCAGGCCGTGTCGATACTGACGGAGGGAAGCGTGAGTTCGTTGGTTTCGATGCCTATCAGAAGGTGATCGACAGTGGAGTGGATATTGTTCTGCTCACCACTACGCCAAACTTTCGCCCAATGCAGTTCGAAGCAGCCGTTGCGGCAGGGAAGCACGTTTTCATTGAGAAGCCCTTCGCTCTCGATATTCCCGGACTCCACAGTGTGGTGGAAACGGCGAAGAAAGCCAAAGCTGCCGGTCAGTCGGTTCTCACCGGACTTGTCTGGCGTTATACCCCTCACTTGATGGACATGGACAAGCGCCTCAAGGATGGTGTCATCGGCGATATCGTGAACGTGTCCTCATCCTACTGTGGTGGGGGACGCCCCAACCGTATGCCCGATCCCAAATTCAAGCCTCCCGGCATGTCTGACATGGAGTGGGCACTTCGTTTCTGGCAGAACTTCCTCGAGCTTAGCGGTGACGGAGTTCTTGAGTACCACATTCACGGGATCGATAGAATGGGATGGTTCATGGGCGACCAGATGCCAGTTCGTTGCTACGCAAACGGAGCAAACATCGATCCGGTGCTCGGTGCCAATAACTGGGACAGCTGCAATTTCCGCTATGAGTATTCAGATGGTCGCACTGCGAGTTTCTTCGGTCGCCAAATCAAAGGAACCTACGCTGACTCCGGTGACACCATCCTAGGAACCAAAGGACGTGCGGTTGCCAAGGGAAGCAATGCGTTCATCGAGGTGGACGGCAAGAAAATCTGGGAAGGTAAAAGTGGCTTGGGCTACAAGCAGGAGCACGAGATTTTCATGAAGCACATCCGCGAAGGTAAGGCCTACAATGACGTGATTGACTACACCGCAAACAGCCACGCGATTGCCATGATGGGACGTAGCGCGGCATATACCGGACAGCTCATCACCGACGAGCAGATCATGGCCTCCAAGGATGTCCTGCTGAAGGACGTGAAGAATCTGACTCTAGAGACCCCCTTCACGCCGCGTGAATCTGCTGTTCCCGGCAAAACGAAATTCCTCTAGTGTGATGACCCGGTCCGCTCGCGACTCTCAAAAATTATCCGTTCTCACCTTTATCCTGACTTTGCTTTGCGCGGGGTCGATGGCTCAGGCGGGACCTGCTGCTGATATCAAGCCTGCCCTGGCTTTGGACGGGTTTGATGAAGAGCAAATGCGCCTTGCCAAGGTGATCCATAAAAAAATTGTGGATTATCAAGAGATCAAGAAAAAGACTCATAACGGCGAAGACGAGAAGTTGGTTGCTTTTGAAGATACCCTCGCGTCTGGCGACAAGATCGAGATGCTTCCGGTCAAGGGTGGCGAATTTACCTGGCGTGGCGAAAAAGAGGACGATGTTCTTAAGGTGACCCTGTCACCATTCTGGATGGCCAAGCATGAGATTTCATGGGAGGCCTACGAGCCTTTCATGTTGTCGCCGATTCCCCGTCAGAAGGATGGGCTGCCCTTGGATTTCATGCGTGAGCAAATCAAGAATGACATCGAATTCATCGCCCGGCCGACGCCTCCGTATCACCCGATGACATTTGGGATGAAGCGCGACGGCCACCCGGCGCTGAGCATGACCCAGCATTCAGCGAACAAGTATTGTCAGTGGATCAGTTTTCAAACTGGCCATTTCTATCGCCTGCCTACCGAAGCCGAGTGGGAGTTTGCCTGCCGCGGTGGAAAGGATAGTGCCAATGCCTGGGGTGGCGATGCCGGGAAAGCCGGGGAATATGCCTGGTTCGGTGGTGATGCCTCATCCCACTATAATATTCCTGGAAAGAAAAAGCCCAATGCCTTGGGGTTCCACGACATGCACGGAAACGTCTTGGAGTGGACGCTGGATCAGTATGTCCCCAACCGTAAGGAATACTTTGGGAAGGATGCCGTGGTGAATCCATGGGTGAAGGCGACGAAGCCTTATCCGCATGTGACGAAGGGTGGTCATTGGCAGCATACCCTTGCCGAAGTTTCCGCGGCAGCCCGTCATCAATCGACACCGATGTGGAAAATTTCAGATCCGCAGAGACCCAGGAGCCAATGGTATCATACCAATACTCCATGGCTTGGTTTGAGAATCGTGCGTCCTGAAAAAATCCCAACGGTCGAAGAAATGTATCACTACTGGAATTCCGGGGTTGAAGCTGATGAGTAGTTTGTCGCCCATTGAAAAATTCATTCATTCATTGGCCGTGCTTTTGAAGAGCGCGGCCTGTTTGTGTCTGGGCACGACCTCTTTGTTTGCCCAGCAAGGGGGAGAGGCTGAGAGAACGAGACAGTATTTTTCGGAGCCACATCTGGGGACAATCGTTCAGATCGTATTTTATTCGAAGGACAAGGAGCATTCGCAAAAGCTCGCGAAACAATGCTTTGAGCGAATCGAAAACCTTAACAGAACCTTCTCAGATTATCTTCCTGATAGCGAGGTCTCCCAACTTTGTGCCAAGCCGATTAAAGTAGCCTACAAGGTGAGCGATGATCTCTTCGATGTCATTGCTCAAGCTCAGGAAATCTCAGCCGCTACCGGTGGGGCTTTCGATATCACCTTGGGACGAGTGACCCACAAGTGGCGTGAGAAAAAGCTTCCCCAAGAAAAAGCCAGCATCAGGGAAAGTCATGCCTCCTACCAAGATGTCGTTCTCAATCCCGGGTCCAAAAGTGTTTTGCTCCGTCAGACATTAAAAATCGATCTTGGAGGAATCGCGAAAGGATACATCGCAGATCAATTGATGATAATTCTTAGGAAAGCCGGGATCAAACAGGCTGCGGTGATTATTGGAGGAGAGATGGTATTCACCGAGGCGCCTCCCGGAAAAGCTGGTTGGACCGTAGGTATCGAGCGGCCGTCGCATCAGGTGCTCGGTATGTTGAGGCTCAGCAATATTGCGCTCTCGACGTCGGGGGACAGCTACCAGTTCTTCGAGAAGGACGGTGTGCGCCACGCCCACTTGATTGATCCCTCAAGCCGCAAGCCCAAGACGAATCGTCTGAACGTGACGATCCTTGCCCGGTCAGCCATGTTAGCCGATGCTTGGGCTACCGCTTTGCGAATTTCCGCCCCCGAGGCCGCGCTCAAACTGGCCAAACAAGAGAAAGAGATCGAAGCTGCTTTTATCCCATTCGGGAAGCCAGCAGCTTTCACTGCAGGCTTTCCCAAATTGGGGAAACCTTAACAGAGGTTGACGTTGAAAGTTCTTTGGACTCATGTGGACCTTTGGCCCCTGATATCTTCTTGCTGGGAGGGTTCTGGCGCTGGGAATCTCTGCTAGGTGACTACGCGAGAATTTCCTCAATGACGTGACCGTGCACGTCGGTGAGGCGGCGGTCGATGCTGTCTTTGCGGAAGGTGAGTCGTTCATGGTCGAGGCCGAGTTGGTGGAGGATGGTGGCGTGGATGTCGTAGACTTGGGTAGGGTTTTTGCGGTCGGCGGGTTTGTAGCCCCATTGGTCGCTTTCGCCGTGAGAGATTCCGCCTTTGATTCCGCCGCCCGCGAGCCAGTTGGTGAAGACGTGCGGGTTGTGATCGCGGCCTTTGCTGCCTTGGGTCGAGGGCATGCGGCCGAATTCGGTGGTCCAGAGGATGAGGGTGTCGTCGAGCATGCCGCGTTGCTTGAGGTCTTTGATCAAGGCCGCGGCGCCGATGGCCATGCCTCGTGAAAGCGGACCGTGATCGCGTTCGATGTCTTCGTGGCTGTCCCAATTGCGACGTGGGAAGCCGTTGTCGTTGCCGGACCAGACTTGCACGAAGCGGACGCCTCTTTCGAGGAGGCGTCGGGCGGTGAGGCATTTGCGACCGAAGTAATCGGCTTCTTCCTTCCAGTTAATTTCCTTGGGCCAGGAACGTCCGTCGGGTTCCAGGCCATACATCTTTCGGATGTAGTCGGGTTCCCCGGAGATGTCCAAAGCCTCGGGCGCGGCGAGTTGCATGCGGGCGGCGAGTTCGTAGCTTTTGATCCGGGCGTCGAGGCGGGAATCGGATGCGCGTTGCGCGAAGTGCTCGCTGTTGAGTTTGGCGAGGAGCTGTCCGGCGTCGGTTTCGGCTTGTGGTGTGAGGTAAGCAGCGCTTTCGGGTGCGTTGAGATGTGTGATGGGTTCCTTGGTGCCAGGGCGAATGATCGTTCCCTGATTGACAGCAGGAAGGAAGGCGGAAGACCAATTCTTGGGTCCGTTGGAAGCGAATCCGCGGTGGTCAGGGAGGACGACGAAGGTGGGGAGGTTGTCGTTCATGCTGCCGAGCCCGTAGCTGACCCAAGATCCCATGCCGGGGAAGCCGGGGCGGTCGAAGCCGGTGGCTTGTAGGTAGGTAGCCTGACTGTGCACGCCGGTTTTTCCCGTCAGGTTGTGGATGAAAGCGATGTCATCGACGACCTCGCCCAGCGGAGCCACAGTCTCGCCGAGCATCTTGCCGCTCTGGCCGTGAGGTGAGAATTCCCAGACGGGTTTCTTCCACGGACCGAGACCATTTTGAAAGGCTTCGACGTGTTCGCCGAAGTCGGATTTCTCGCCGTGTCGTTTGATGAGCTCGGGCTTGAAGTCGAAGAGATCGAGATGGCTGGCGGCGCCACTCATGAAGAGCTGGACGACGCGTTTGGCTTTGGGGGGAAACTGCGCTTCCTTGCCCATCATCGAGGCGAGCGCAATCCCGCCGAGGCCGCCGCCGGATTGCCAAAGAAAGTCGCGTCGATTGGTCATGATGTTAGTCCACGTAGGAAAATTCGCTGAGGTTGAAAATGATCCGGCAGGTCGCAGGGAGGCCATGTTTCTTTTGATAGGCTTCTAACAGGACGCGTTCATCCTTGGTGATATTGCGTCCCAGCGTGAGTTGGATGGCGGTGCCGATGGGATCTGGTTGGTTGGCGATCTTTGCGGCGAAGTGTTCTGCCATGCGCACCATGAACTTGTTGTTCATGAGAGCGAGAGCTTGGAGGGCGGTGGTTGTTTCGCCCCGTCGGTCGACGTGTAGAGAGGGGTCTGCGCAGTCGAGGGCGTCCATGAAGGGTTGTGGCTGGGAGCGGACGAGAAAGCGATAGATCGAGCGACGGTGTGTCGCGGCGTTGTTGGGGTCGGCTTTGTTGTATTTGTAATGCGGCGAATGTTGGGGCTTCTCGATAATAAAGTCCTGGAACGAGGGCCCGCCCATTTTGAAGTTCATTTTTCCGGCGACGATGAGAACGCTGTCGCGGATGGACTCGGCATCGAGGCGGCGACGGTTTTGCCGCCAGAGGAATTTGTTGGAGTTGTCGATGGCGGCGTTGGAGGAGGAGTGGAGCGAGCTTTGCTTGTAGGTGTCGCTGTTGAGAATGATTCGGTGGAGGGATTTCATCGAGCCTCCCCCGTCGCGGAATTCCACGGCAAGCCAGTCGAGGAGTTCGGGGTGTGAAGGCTTCTCACCGATTTGGCCGAAGTCGTTGGCGGTTTCAACGAGGCCGGTGCCGAAGTGGTATTGCCAGATACGGTTGACGATGCTGCGCCAGGTCAGGGTGTTGTCGGGATGAGTGATCCAATTGGCGAGCGCGACGCGGCGGTCGCCTTCGGTGTGGTCTTTTGGGAGGTCGAATTGATCCATGCCCGCGACGATGCCGGGAACGGGGTTGGGAGGGGCTTTGTCGAGGGGCTGGGTGACGTCGCCGCGATCGAGAATGTGAATATCACGTGGTTGGCCGTTGAGATGGCCGCGTCCGATGAAGTTGCCTTTTCCGGTATGAACGGCGCCTACATAGGCGAGGCGGGGTTTTGGAAGGGCGGCGAGTTTCTTTGTGAGGTCTTCGACTTTTTGGCGGCTGGATTTGATCTCCGCGAGCTCCTTCGCGGCGACATTTTGGAGAAGTTCGTCGCGGGTGGTGACAAGGGATCCGAGGTCGGCGTTGGGATCGGCGGGAGGTCCGTCGATGAGATTGGCGCGACCCCAACGGGGAAGGGCTTCGATGGAATCAAGCGAGGTGACTTTCTTGACCGGGATTCTTTTTCCGTCGCTGAAGACGGTCATTTCATCGAGAGCGAAGACCCAATCGTTGGTGAGCGGCTTGCCTTTGTGTCGGCGGCTCCAGAGTTTGGTGGCGGTAAAGCGGATGTATCGGCTGACGCTGCTTTTTCCATCGAATACAACAGGCTGACTGCCGGGACGGGGATAATCATTTTCCTGGAAGTCGGCGAGAATGGCAGATCTGGAAAAGTCGGCTTTGTTGGAGGCTTCGGCTTTAAAGCGATGAGGAAAGCCAAAGTCATCGAAGCCGTATTCGCGAGCACCGAGAATTTCAATGCGTTCGATGGGCATGGATTTTCCAAGGTCGAGTTGAACCCACTTGACCGTGTTTTGTTTGTTGGAGACCTGACTGTGATAGCCGAGATTGTCTTTGCTCGATGACTTGCGAAGTTTGGCAATTTGGGAATCGAGTTTTTTGATCTCGGGGGTCTTGATTTTCTCGAGAGCTTTCTCCGCGTTTGCGAGGCGTGTTTTCCAGGTGGCTTGTTCTTTTTTGAGTTCGGATCTTTTCTTTGCGATGGCGGGATCGAGATCGTATTCGCGATTGGTGCGGTCAATGGCGGCGAAGACGGCTTGCAAGGAATAGTAGTCCTTCATGCTCACCGGGTCGGCCATGTGATCATGACATTGCGCACAGTGGGCGGTGAGGGAACAAAAGCTAATCATGGTCGCGGCGACCATGTCATCGCGGTCGAGATGGCGGGCGACCTTGCCGTCGATTTTGGTTTCGGGGACTTCCTCGTGACCGATGAGATCCCAGGGGCCGGCGGAGAGAAATCCGGTGGCGACAATTCCGTCTTCGGTTTCGGGCCAGAGGATGTCTCCGGCGATCTGTTCACGCACAAAACGAGAGTAAGGTTTATCCTCGTTGAAGGAGCGTATGACGTAGTCGCGGTATGGCCAGGCATGGGGGCGGGGTTGGTCTTTGTCGTAGCCGTGGCTCTCGCCGTAGTGCGCGACATCGAGCCAATGCCGGGCCCATCGCTCGCCATAGCGAGGCGAGGCGAGGAGTTCGTCAACAAGTTCGGCATACGCTTCGGGGCGGGTGTCTTCCAGAAAGTCGTCGAGTCGTTCGGGCGAGAGGGGCATTCCCCAAAGATCGTAGGCGAGGCGCCGGGCGAGAGCGCCTTTGTCCGCGGGCTTCGCCGGAGTGAGATTGAGGGCGTCCTGCTTTCCCCGAATGAAGCGGTCGATGGAATTCGCCTCGGATCTCTCAGGAAGTTCAGGTCGGGAGAGTTTTGTCAGCGACCACCAAGTCGGCTCTGCGGCATTGGTCAGGGCAGAGCAGATAAAGAGGAGAAAGGCGAATCGCACCGGAGGGTGTGGTTACGTAAGTTTTAGCGAGTTTGTATCACCTTGCCCATCATTTCGTGGTCGATTTCGTCTGGGTTTTGGTTGGTGACCTCAATGGTCAAGATCGGTTTGGAATGGTCGACTTTACCTTAGGTCACAAGCTGCTTTCTATTCCGGATGCTCCTTCAGTAAATCTGCTGCCGAATAAAAGCCGGGTTGGCTTTTTGTTTCTTCGCGGACTTTTTTGACGCTTGTTGGAGTGATGACGGGGGCTTTGTTGCCGAAGGTGTTTCTGACGAAGGTGAGGACGGCGGAAATTTCTTCGTCGGAGAGCATTTTGAAGGGCGTCATGGGAACGACGCCGGGGTAGTGCGTGCCGTTGACTTTGATGGGGCCTTGGAGCCCGTGGAGGGTGAGTTTGATGAGGCGTTCTTCGCTGCCGGTGATCCATTCGCTGCCGGCGATGGGTGGGAACTGGGCGGCGGGGAGACCTTTGCCGTCGGACTGGTGACAAGTGATGCAATGACCTTCTCGGTTGAAGACCTCGGCGCCTTTGTCGAAGGTGACCTTGTCGGGTCCTTTTAAGTGGGTGGTGTATTCGGGAGCGCTTTCGGCTTCGAGGGTTTTTCCTTCGAGGTAAGCTTTGGCGGTGGTGTAGACAGGAGTGAGCCAGGAGTTTGTATTGTTGGACTGGGCTTTGGTCCTGGCCTTGATGGTAAGGAGAGGTTTTCCGGAGAGGGAAAAGGAGATCTGTCCTTCTTCGAATCGTTTCTCGTAGCCCGTGCGGTTGTAGATTCTGACGGAATCAATCTTCACAGGATTTTTGAAAGTGAAAGTGAAGCTCGGGTTGCGGTCGTTCTGTTTGCTGTGCGCGAAAGTCTTTTTATTTCCATCGGTAAGAAGGTTGACGGTATAGGTGTTGTCGTACTTCGAGGATTGGGAGGCCGTGGCTTTGGAGGCGATGTTCTTTTTCGCGCTGATGATTTCGACTTCGGAGAGGTTGAGAGTCTTGCCGCTTCCGGGAATGGAGATCGTGACAGTGTCGACCTTTGTGGGTGGAGCGGGGATGTGGAGGACTTTTCGTTTGTCGAGAGTCGCCGTGAGTAGGGACGGTTTTTCTTCTTTGGGCTTGGCTGCAGGGGTGGTTGCGAGAACGGCGAGGCCTTCTTCTTTGCCGAGCCAGGAGGCGGCGGCGATGGCTTCCATTCTTACGCGACCGTGTTTGTCAGAGGCGGCGGTTTTGAGGAGGTTAATTTGGTCGGGGATTTGGTGTCCGCTGTAGCGAAGAACACGGACGGCGGCGGCGCGGGCATGGAAGTCTTTGGCGGCGAGAAGTGTTTTCAAGAGATCCTCGGTTTCATCGACCCGGTTGAGTCCCCAGGCGACCCAGAGGGCTTCGAGGAGGTGGTGTTCATTGTCTTGGTTTTTGGCGGTCCATTTTTTGAGGGCGGAAATGACTTCGTCGGCATCACGGCTGCGGAGCTCGCGGCGGGTGCGATAACGGCTACGGTATTCGGGGAGCTTGAGGTTCTCGAGAAGAGTGGCGATGGGAGCCCCGTGGATTTTTGCGGGCTCGACGAGTGGGCGGTCGAGGTAGGTGATGCGGAAGACGCGGCCGTGTTGGTGATCGCGATCGGGGTCGCGCGCGCTGTGTTGCATGTGGCCGATGAGGGCATTGTGCCAGTCGACGAGATAGAGCGATCCGTCGGGTGCGAATTCCATGTCGACGGGGCGAAAGTTGGGATCGGATCCGTGAACGAGATCTTGTCGAAAAGTGCTTTTGAATCCCGTGCCATCGTCGGTGAGAGTGTGTTGTTTGGTGCCGAGAAATCCGATGGTGTTATTGATGAGTATGTCGCCCTGGACCTCGTCGGGAAAGTGGCGGCTGGAGACGATTTCGAGTCCGGAAGTGGGGCGGACTTTTACTTCCAGGAGGTTGGGTGGATTGGGCGCGAAGTTACCATAGCCTACGCGGACGGAGCCGGGGAGCATCCAGCGCATATTGGGGTCGGAGGTGTCGGCGAAGAAGTCTTGTCCCCATTCATCGAAGGCGATGCCCCAGGGATTTGGAATGGAAAGTCGAACGCTGCGTTCGAGATGTCGGCGGGAGGGATTGTAGCGGAAGAAGCCTCCATTCGAGCTGCGGATGGTGCCGTAGGCGGTTTCGACATTGCTGTGAAGGAAGGTGCCTTCGCCCATGTAGATCGCGCCGGATGGGTCGGCGCAGAATCCGGAAATGGCGTGGTGGGTGTCGTGGTCGTCGAAGCCGCTGAGGACGATTTCGGTTTCGTCGGCGTGGTCATCGCCGTCGGTGTCGCGAAGGTAGACCAGGGAATAGCCTTGTGAGACATAGACGCCATCGGTTCCGAATTCAAAGCCCATGGGAAGGTGAAGTCCGTCGGCGAAGATCGTTTGTTTGTCAGCGCGGCCGTCGTTGTCGGTGTCTTCGAAGATGAGAAGTTTGTCGTTGGGCTTGGCGTCGCCCGGTTTGTAGTGCGGGTAGCTGGGCATGGTGGCGACCCAGAGGCGGCCTTTGTTGTCGAAGGAAAGTTGGACTGGATTGGCGAGGTCGGGAAATTGTTCGTCGGAAGCGAAGAGTCCGATCCCGTAGCCCTCGGGGACTTTAATTTTCTTCGCGGTGCCTTTGGCGGGAAGGTAAGTCTTTTTGGGTTCTCCAAAATTGGGAAGCGGAGAGGTTTGGGCGTCGGCTTTTGCGATATCAATGAGCCCGGCGGAGGGGGCGGCCCAAACCGCCTTGTCACGAATATGCATCATCTCGGCGAGCTTGGTGAGTTCGGCGGGATAGTTTTTAGGACCGTAAGGACGATGGCGCCGGCCAAAGACGTGCACGCCGTTCGGGATCTTGTAGTAGTTTCGCCACAGCCAGCTTTTTTCTGAGATGGCCTTGCGGAGCGCCATGGTGTCGAGGTCGGGTTGGGGTTTGTTTTTCCCGAAAAGACTCTCGGCCAGGAGCGGAGCAAGCCTGGCGTATCCGGAGCTGGTGAGGAGGGCTCCGTCCCGGGTGAGTGGCGTGGCGTCTTTCTCGAACCATTGCTTGGTAGGCGTGAAGACATCGACGAATGGGACTTCGTGCTTTTTGGCGACTTCCTTCATCGCGTTGGTGTAGAGAGCGAGGTTGATGTTTTCCTCAATGCCATTGGGAGTGCCGTGGAGGGCCGAGAGGTTTTGAAAAGCAGTGGGCGAGACGAGGACGAAGCGCGAGGGCTTCTTGCCATTGTAGGTGGTGGCCGCGGTGTGCTTGATCAGTCCGGTGAGTTCGGCTTTGAAGGATTCGAGATTTTGCGGGCCGCCGAAAGATTCGCAATAGCCGAAAAACCCGATGATGAGATCGGGCTTGAGGGTGGCGAGCCATTCGTCGGGGGATTTGTAGAATCCGTTGCCGACGTTGCCCGAGCCCCAGCGGTCTCTGGCATCGGAGAGGGGTCGGAATTTCTCGGCACCGGGAAAGGCCCAGGGGCTTTTGCGTGCGGAGTGGGGTCGGAAGCCGGGGGTGTTTCCTTCATCGCACATGTTACGAATGAAGAGCTGGTGTTTTGGGTAGCGGGAGTGGAGTTCGGTTTCGAAATGGTCGAAGTTGGCCATGCGCGCTCCGAGGCCTCCGCCGATGAGGACGATGCGGGAGTTGGATGGGAGGTCGAGGGGCTTGGCGAGGACAGAGAGGGGGAGGAGAAGAGCGACGAGGATTTTCATGGAGAGAAGCAAGGAGAGCCTTTTGGTAGGGAGCCGATCACACTCGATTCATCTTTAGAGATCAAGATGGATTCGCCTCCTCTTTTGGAACAGCGCGCTGTTCGCTCATCCAGGTAAAGATGATGACCCAGAGTGCGAGGGCCAGGGCGAAGAGGGGAATTTGCAAGAGAGGAGGAAGGCAGTAGAGGATGGTGACGACGGGGATCCAGACTCCCCAGGTCGCGACGAGGGTGGGAATGACGGTTTGGCGGTAGTAGCGGGCGGTGAGGAAAAGGTGGATTCCACGAAGCGGGAAGCCGGCATTTTTCCAGTCGTAGGCCCACGAGTTGACCGGGGCGGCGAAGCAGGGGTTGAAGACGAATTGGTCGATGAGGACTTTGATGGCAACTACCTTGAAGGTGATCTCGGAGCCGAACCATTCTGCTTGTTGACGATAGAGGAAGTCGACGAGGGCGCCGGACCAGGACCAGTGGAAGGCGGCGAAGAGAAAGTTGCCGAAGTTGGCGCGCGTGACTTTTCCTCTTTGGAAAATGATGATCCGCATGAGCTCGGGGATGACCGCTCCGGCGATGACGGACGCGACGATGGAGTAGCCATACCCCCAACGCGATTTGAGGTCGGCGAGTTGGTTGAGGAGCTCGGTGGTGGGCGGATAGAAGTAGTATCCCAGCAGGAGCGAGAGCATGATGGCCTGCAGAATCAATCCGGGGATGAGATTGGCCCGGGCGGCACGGAGCCCGGCAGCCCAGGGGGCTTCCTTTCTCTCGTGGATGACGAATTCCGACACGCGGTGAATCTGGGGGGAAGTGGTGACGCTGGCAATGCGATATCACCGCGGGCGCTTTCAGACTTCGAGCGAATAAGTTACCGGGTGATTCAAGTCGGTGGAGCGACAGGACGTGTCGGCTATTTCTCTCCAAGCATCGAGATCATCTCCCGGCCGAGGGCGTCGCCAATGAGGAAGTAGCTTTCGGCATTGCCGAACCAATGGTGGCCGTGGCCTGGGTTGGGAGACAGTTCCTTGGGGCGGGCAAATTGCGTGGTCGCTACAAAGCGGGCGTTGGGAATTCTGACGGTTCCGGCACGTTGGATCTGACGGAAGGTGTGCATGCCGGCGCCTTCTTTGGAGGGGCCGCCGTTTCCTAATTCGCCGACAATGAAGGGAAGAGTGGGAGCTTTGAATTCGGCGCGGAGGTCTTGGGCGAAGAGGACAAGGTTGTCGGCATATTCCGCGGTGGCCTCTTTGGAAACCATGTCGTTCCAACCCTGCATCCAGATGAGGCCTTTGAGCTGGTAGGGGCGATTGCCGAGAACGTAGAGGGCGTCGCGAACTTCTGTGATCATTTTGGTGTAATACTCTCCGGTGTCGCCGGAGGCGCTGGGTGGGCGGAAGTCTTTGTGGAGGCTCTTGCCGCCCCAGGCGGTTTTGATCAGAAGGACGGGAGTGGTGAAGTGGTCTCCAAGGACGTGGCCGATCTGAAGTTCGGGTCCGATGTGGGAGTGATTGCCATAGCCGGTGTAGCCGACGGTGAGTTGGCCTTTGCGGACTTTGTCGCGGGCTTTGAAGGAGATCTCGACGTCGTCGCGCTCGACCCAATTGCCGTCGCCGTCGCGAAGGTGTGCCATCTTTTCTTTGCTGGCGGAATTCTGTATCGACCAAACGAGGTTGCCTTTTCCTCCGTTGTAATACTTCGCGTGATCCATGGAGACGACGCCCTGGCCTTCCATGTTGGATTGTCCGGCGAGGATGAAGACCTCGATTGGGGCCAGTTGTTGTTCCAGCCACGGGGCGACTTTTTGAGCCCAGGCCTGACCGTGTTTTTTTTGTCCGAGAGCGCTGAAGTGCACGCCTTTTCCGTCCTTGTCCCGGTTGGCTCCGGTGAGGGCATCAGTATCAGGGCCTTCGAGGGCGGTGCCGGAAGTCCAGAGTGCTTTTTGTCCTGCCCGGAGATCGGGCGAGCCGGGGTCGTCGGGCGTGTGGTAGCTTGCCTGGGCAACGAACCAGGGAGCCTTCCATTTGGCGACGCGGTGGGACTCCTGAATGAGTTGGGTGAGGTATTTTTGGTAAAGAGCGCCGGGGAGGGTGCGGCTGGAATCGCGTTGATTGGCGTCGGATTCACCCTGATGCCATAAGACGGCCCGGAAGCCATTGGGGCCGAGGATGCGGAGTCGGTTGGCGAGTTTATCGAAGAGGAGACCTTTGCTTTCCCATTCGCCGTTTTCGAGTTGCGTGACTTTGTTGAGGACCGTCGGAGGATTGGGGAAGCGGGAGCCTTTGGGGAGCCACTCGCGGACACTGGTGCCTCCGGAGCCGGTGGAAACGATGCCGATGGGCACGTCGAAGCGCTTGGCCATGGCATCGCCGAAAGGAGGGATAAAGCTGCCGCCTCTTCCGCTGGCGCCACCTTGGGGATCGTTGGCGATTTGCCATTTTGTGCCGTCGAAGGAAGTGACCATGCCGGACTGCACGGTGAGTTTTTTCGCACCGTGATTGGCGGAGTTTGACTGACCGGCGATTAGGAAGACTTCGCCGATTCCCAGTCTGGCGACCGAGCCGGTGTAGAGAGTGTCATTGTTGGACTTGGCGCGAATTTCGAGGCGATGCCATCCTGTTTGGGCGGAGTTGAGTTGGGCCGTGAAGTTGGTTTTTCCGGCGCTAAGAGAGCCGATCTTGGTCCAGAGGTTTTCGCCGAGGCGAGCTTCGAGGGTGAGCTTATTTTTGGCGGCTTGGGGAAGGCTGCCGGAAATCTTGAGCGGAGTGTTTCGCTGGCAGACTTGATGATTGAGAGGGGAGCTCAGGGTGAGTTCTGCGGCGAAGGCAATGGGGAGAAAGAGGGTGGCGAGGAAAAGCGTTTTCATGCGGGAGGTGCTTTTATCTGCAGATTTCGCAGATTGACACCGATTATTTTTCCTCTGTTGGTCTTTTGGTGGCGACGCCATTTTCCGGGAGGCATGCCCTCGGTGGTGCGGAAGTGGAGGCGGAGGCTTTTGACATCGGCAAAGCCGAGGTGTTGGGAGATGGCGGTGACGGATAGGGAGGTGGAGCTGAGCATGACCTTGGCGCAGCGGATCTTGAGGTCGAGGATCTCTTCGAGGGGGGATCTTTTGAGGATTTCGCGGAAGCGTCTTTCGAGGACCCGGCGGGAAACGCCGCAGTAGTTTGCGATGTCGTCGACCCGGAGGCCGGGACGGCTGAGATTGGCGCGGATGAATTGGCGGGCATGGTCAATGATGAGTGCTGCTTTTTCTGAGTTCATGAGAAAGGTGAGGGGCGCTTTGTTGATTACGCAAAATATGTCAGAAATGTTAACAGATTTGTTGAGAAACGGTCCGCGAGGGTTCCAAAAAATAATCCGATTTGTAATTTTGGTAGATCGGTAGATCGGTTGATTGGGGGAAGGGGCATTTCTTGCGTTTTATTTGAGGCTGGTCTACCTCGTGCGCATGCGGTTGCGGG
>NHEN01000122.1 GCA_002172625.1 Verrucomicrobiaceae bacterium TMED86
AGTTTGCAAAAATTCCTCCACGAATTCCAAAGCCAACTCCCGCCGCAAGAATTGCAACGAAGCCAGCCCAGAGAAGCCGTTTTCTGTTTATCTGATCATTATCACTCATAATTCTATTATTTACCCGTTGGGGTTGGCGGGAAGACTACCCAAGCGGGGGAAAGCACCGCAAGCACTGATTCACAGATTCGCAAGTCGTGATTTCTTTCAAATTTCTTCAATTTTTATCAAAAATCAAACCCACCTAAATTCCTCGGATTTAGGCTTCCAATCAAAAAGCAGGGCCACTTGGGCCCTGCTTTTAGGGGAAAGACCACAATCCGGGGGCTCTCAGCCAGAATCGGATGGTGTTCAAATTTGGTAGGACCCTAAGAGTCCTACCAGGTCGCCGTAGCAACCATATTTTTAAGCCCATTACTGGGATTGGAACAGTTCGTAGGTGTCTATTATGAACTTGTTGTTAGATTGCCCGGCAATCCACGGAACGACAAGAAGAAAAGCCCTTTAGGCGTTTTTTCTCCGCTGTAAGAAGAGATCAATGCCATCGCACAGAGCAATCCAGCTCGCCTCGATGATACTATCAGAGACTCCCACCGTCCCCCAGGTGCTCTCGCCATCGCTATGCACGATGAGAACCCGGGTCTTGGCCGCGGTGGCGTCCTCCCCATCGAGGATCCGCACTTTATAGTCCACCAATTGCACCTGTTCAATCTCCGGGAAAAATGCCACGAGCGCCTTTCGAAGGGCGCCATCGAGCGCATTCACCACCCCGTGACCTTCGGAAACAGTATAGTTCGTCTCGTTGTTCACATCGAGTTTCACCGTAGCCTCACAAACAGGATTGTGGCCATCGCGATACTGCCTGAAGGAGCAATGATACTCGTCGAGGGTCCAGGGACGCTCGCAGGTTCCAAGTTCGCGACGGATGAGAAGTTCCAGCGATCCGCCGGCAGCCTCAAAAGAATACCCGTCCTGCTCCAGCTCCTTCACTTTGGTGAGAATCGAAAGCGCCTCGGCACTCCCCTTCTCCAGGGAAATCCCGAGCTGCTCGGCTTTCATGAGAATGTTCGATTGACCGGACAGCTCGCTCACGAGGATCTCCTGCTGGTTTCCAACCTGCTCGGGACGGATGTGCTCGTATGTCCGGGCCAGCTTCTGCACCGCATTGACGTGCATTCCTCCCTTATGCGCAAAAGCAGTCCGGCCAACAAACGCCGCGCGGGCAAAGTGGGGGTTGTTGGCGACGTCATCCACAAAGAATGACAAATCACGCATCTTGGAAACATCATCGACGGCCTTGAGGCCCATCTTAAGTTCCAGAATGGGAATGACCGAAGTGAGATTGCAGTTACCGGTGCGCTCGCCGTAGCCATTGATCGTGCCTTGAACCTGCGTCGCTCCCGCTTTCACCGATGCGATGGCGTTGGCCACTCCGAGTTCACAATCGTTGTGAGTGTGAATCCCAAGTGGGACATCGGGAAAAGCATCCATCACCACGCGACTCATTTCTGCAATCTCCGCGGGAAGACATCCGCCATTGGTGTCGCAAAGAACGAGCCAATCGGCTCCGCCTTCCACCGCAGCGCGAAGAGTGGCCATGGCATGTTCATCGCCGTCCTTGTAACCGTCAAAAAAGTGCTCGGCATCATAAATGACCTCACGCCCTGCCGCCTTGAGATAGCGCACGGTGTCACGAATCATCGCCTGATTTTCCTCAGCGGTGGTCCGAAGAACCTCCGTCACCTGAAGCTCCCAGCTTTTCCCAAAAATGGTAATGACCGGCGTCTCGGCATCGATGAGGAGCTGAACCTGCGGATCTTCTTCGACGGTGAGATCCGCCCGGCGCGTGGAGCCAAAGGCTGCGATCTTGGCGTGATTCCAGGTTTCCTTGGCCGCAGCTTTAAAAAACTCGATATCTTTTGGATTCGATCCCGGCCAGCCACCTTCGATGTAATCGACCCCAAACTCGTCGAGCCGCTTGGCAATTCGCACCTTATCCAGGCCGGAGAGGAAAAAACCTTCACCCTGCGTACCATCGCGGAGAGTCGTATCATATATGCTGACTTTTGAATTTTCGCTCATCGTGTGTGCTGAAACCGGCGGCACGGTATGGCGACCGACCGAGATCTGCAATCCCTCTTTCAGAGCAAATCGGGCAATATGAGGCGGTTTTTGCTACCACCCCTGCAATTCTCCGACTCTCCCGAGAATGCTAATGCCGTATTTCCCTTTCGTGCTACCACCATCCGTGAGGAATTTTTTGACCAGCGGAAAGGCCGGCTCCCCCATCCAATCGAGCACGTTGTGAAGCATCATTTCGTTCGTGGTGGATTTGAAGAGGAGATCATTCAAGCAGGCCATGGCCTCTGTGGAATCACCCAACTTGACCAAACTCCAGGCCGCCATCATGCGCACTTCATGACAGTCGTCCTTGAGAGCTTTCTTCAAAGTTGCTTTGGCTGAGGTTGCATCCTTCTCAAGCAAATGAAGTCCTACGACCGCCCACCACCGAACACCTTCGTCTTGGTCGCTCATCGCCTTCACAAAGTCATCGAGATTCTTCGCATCACGAACCAAGGCCTTGTCGGCGGCATCGAGATAAGACTCAAGCGGATAAAGTTTCTTGTTCCGCACCATCTCGTAGATCGTCATGGAATTCTCTTTAGCTCGACGCATCCGCATTCCTTCGGGAAGAAGTCCGGAATCAAATAGCTCGAGTTGTTTTTTACGAAGCGCAGCTTTCAACTCAGAAATCCTCGCTTGGTGCTTCGGATCCTTGATCAGGTTTTTGACATTATCGAAATCACTCTCGTTGTCGTAAAATTCCTCGGAAACCCGCGGACGGAAAAAGCGCCCGGTCACTTCGTCGGTCTTACCGTCACGATGATGCTTCTCCCAGGCCGGCGTAGCGGGAGCTTTCCAAAGATAGGCCAAGTGCTGCCCCGCTGGAGCGAATGGCATGTAATTTTTGTGATAGGCGAAGCGCTTGTCGCGCATCAGGCGGACGTGATCGAGACGCTCGTCGGCCCGCTCACGAAATCCCAAATGATGCTTCGGCTCGGGCTCCGCGCCCTTACCTAAAAAGACCCGTCCCTGGAAAGTGTTGGGAATTTCCGCACCCGCGAGACTCAGCCAGGTCTTGGGCATGTCCACAAAACTCACAAGGCGTTCCACCGTCGAGCCCGGCTTATCGGCGGGATAGAGATGTTTGTATTTCTCAGGAATCCGCACGATCAAGGGACAATGCACTCCGCTGGCATAGAGGAAGCGCTTACTCCGTGCCATCACTCCGCCGTGATCGGAATTGTAAATAATGATGGTGTCCTCGTAGAGCCCGTCCTTTTTTAAAGTTGCGATGCACTTGGCAACATCGCCGTCCATCCGCTCGACCGCATCGGCATACTTGGCGTAGTTTTTGCGAATTACCGGAAGATCTGGATGATACGAAAAGAGAGTCATCTTCGCGGGATCGTTCTTCACCTGATTCACAGCTCCATGCGCCTTGCTCTCATGGCTGGTCGTCGTGTTGTAGACGCAGAAGAAGGGCTGGCCTTCCTTGCGGGCCTTCCATCCATACGGTGATCTCTTTCCATTCCCCTTTTTCTTTCCTAGATCCCAAGCCTCATAATCATCACGCCCTCCAATGTTGTAGTCGGTCTTTCCGGGGTTGGAGGTATGGTATCCAGCTTTCTTCAAGAGATCCGGATAGTACGGAATCTTGTCGTGAGGGATCTCATTTCGGCTCCGCATCGGCTGGGTGCCATTGGAAATACCATACATCCCCGTGATCCAGCACGACCGGGTCGGCGCACACACCGCGGCATTATCGAAGCAATAAAGATAACGAAACCCCTCCTTGGCTAATTGGTCAATGGCCGGGGTCTTGGTATTCTTCCCGCCATAGCAACTGATCCAGGAAACCCCGTTATCTTCGCTGGTGATCCAGAGAATGTTAGGTTTCTCCGCTGCGTTGGCCGCTCCCAGAGTCCAGCCTAGGAAAAAGAGTCCGGTGATTAGTTTATCTCGAAAATTCATCGTGTTCTACTACGAGCACGAATTCCCGAATCAATCAATGCGATAGATTACTTCTTCAATTCCTTCAACTGCTTACGAACCAAGCTCGACTGCCCGGCATCGAGAATCTGCCAGCAGGCCAGACCGTTTCCAACGAGATCCCATTCATCAAATTCCCAAACAACTTTCTTTTCCTTCGTGATTTCGAAGATCTGCGGATCATCGTCCCCCGCGTGGCAGTTTCCAATGACGAGATTTCCGTTGGGCAACTCCTGAAGGCAAGTGGTCCAGCCCAATTCAATCTCGGCATCCGGCACCTTCTTGGTGATGTCCCACACCACCTTCTTCTCCGGTGACACTTCAATCACGCTGTTGCCACTTCCGGTCGCAATCAGCGTGTTACCATTGCTCAAACGAATCGCACCATAGACCCGGGTGTTGGTCGGATACTCCCAAACGACCTTGCCGTCTTTGTCATATTCCGTGACCACACCGGGATTCTCGGCACAGGAAAGATAGTGCCCGTTGCCCAACATCCGAACGAGACGCGTGCTCTTGCGACCGCCCTCGCCCATGCTGACGACTTTCTGGGTCGCCCCCTTCTTGTCAACGTGAATGAAACGACCAATCCCGCTCTCCGCGATCATAGTGCTCCCATCCGGGAAACGTGCAAAAGCATGCACGTCCACGCGCTTGCCTTCGTTGCCATTCGCCTTGGCGCTCTCGTATTCCCAAACAACCTTCTTCCCTAAGGTAATCTCCTGGGTCTTGGTCCAGGTGTCGTGGAAAAGAATATTTCCACTCTTCAAATAATGCACATCGTGATGTCCGGTGTGTCCTTTCTGTGGACCGGCAGTATCGTGCTTCCACAGAACGGTTCCGTCAGCTTCGCAAATCGCGAGGACATTTTTGCCATAAGAGGCACCGACCAAGACCAAGCGGTCTTCCTTCGCTGAAAGCGGTAAAAGCGCGCAACAACCCAATAAGGTAAGTATTTTTTTCATCATCATTTTTTAAACCATTATTTCCCGAATCGGCTCGGCGCCCTCCACTCCGACCAAACGCTGATCAAGCCCTCCATAAAAGTAACTCAGGTGATTCGGATCCAGCCCCATGCGATCAAGAACGGTTGCGTGGAGATTCCGGACATGGAGACGATTGGTCACCGCAGTTCCACCGAGCTCATCCGTCTCGCCGTAGCTCACGCCACCTTTAATACCACCTCCGGCCATCCACATCGTGAAACCGTAGGAGTTGTGATCCCGTCCCGTTCCCTTGGCGTATTCCGCCGTTGGCTGACGTCCAAACTCACCGCCCCAAACCACAAGCGTTTCATCGAGAAGCCCGCGTTGTTTGAGGTCCTTCAAGAGACCAGCAATCGGCTTATCGGTCCGACCGGCGTGGTGATTGTGATTCTTTTCCAAATCACCATGGGCATCCCAGTTGTCGTCATTGTGGGCGCCACCGGAATAGAGCTGGATGAATCGCACGCC
Organism: Verrucomicrobiaceae bacterium TMED86; assembly: GCA_002172625.1. Taxonomy (GTDB): domain Bacteria; phylum Verrucomicrobiota; class Verrucomicrobiia; order Verrucomicrobiales; family Akkermansiaceae; genus SW10. The sequence continues at coordinate 5,508 of NHEN01000122.1, forward strand.
CCGCTCGACGAGGCGACGCGCCATGAGACACTTGCGACCGAAATCCTCGGTCTTCCCTTCATTCATCCCATAGAGTTCTTTGACGTGTTCGGGCTCGGATTCTAGCTCAATGGCATCAGGCGCAGTAGACTGCATTCGATAGGCCAATTCATAACTGGAAATCCGCGCCGCAAGATCACTCTCGCTTCCACGCACTCCAAGATGCTCGCGGTTCATCAGGTTAATGTGATCGATCAAGGTGCGCTGCTGATCCTGCGGCATACCGTGGGAGTTCTTGAGATTGAGAATGGGATCCCCTTTCGAACGAAAGACCGTTCCCGCGTAGCTCGCCGGCATGTATCCCGAGGACCAATTCTTTGCCCCGGAAATCGGACCCCCGGTTTTGTCCAACATGACGACATAGCCGGGAAGGTTTTCATTGGTCGATCCCAGACCGTAGTTCACCCACGATCCCATTGAGGGCTTCCCTCCGAGCAGGGAACCCGAGTTCATCATCAACATCGCCGAGCCATGAATCGGCGAATCCGCCGTCATGGAATGAAGAAAGGCCATATCATCGACGCACTCACCCAAATTGGGAAAGAGGTCGGAGACGTATTTTCCGCATTCCCCATACTGTTTGAATTTCCACTTCGGCCCAACCACGCGACCTTGGTTCTTCTTCCCGCCACGACCGAAGGTCTTCAGCTTGATCGTTTTCCCATCAAGCGGATAAAGCTCCGGCTTGTAGTCAAAAGTATCCATGTGGCTCGGACCACCATACATAAAGAGAAAAATGACCGACTTCGCCTTCGGCGCGATCATCGACTCCTGGGGAGCCAGCGGATTGGCATAAGAATCCAAGGTCGCTCCATGTGCTTTGTTAAAAAACCCTTCCTTCGCCAACATTCCGGTGAGGGCCACCGAAGTGAAGCCACCGCCGATATCGCGAAGAAATTCCCGCCGGTCAACCCGGCCGCAAAAAGTGTTCTGTGGATGTTTCATGGGATCAGTCTAAGAAGATAAATTCATTTAGGTTTAATACAAGCAGCGCAAAACGATCGAGCGCCTCCTCTTCGTTCAAACCATGCTTATCACGCATGGCATCAAAAAATTCATGGCTGTATTCCAGCTCCCGTTCTTTGGCCGGACGCGCCAAAGCCAGTTCGAGGCCAAGCCGGACACGCGCTTTGCGATCCTCCCCGGCTTCCTTACGCAATCGCTCGGCGAAGACCTTGGCCTGGTCGTTCATAAACTTACTGTTCAAGAAGCCCAACGCCTGAGTCGGCACCGTCGTGGCAAACCTCACCGGACAACTCGTATCAGTATCGGCGACATCAAGATCTGCCAATTGCGGCGGCACCATCGAACGCTTCACCTTCACATAAATCGTCCGGCGCACTTCATCTTCAGGAGACGATCTCCCCCAGGAGCCTCCCTTTTTTGACGAGGTCGCCAAAACCTCTTCGGGCAGCGGAACAAAGACACCCGGCCCACCCATTTTGCGATTCAGGGTTCCGGTAACGGCCAATATCGAGTCGCGAACTTCCTCCGCCGTCAGACGACGCATGTCGAAGCGCCAAAAGCTATTATTGTCAGGATCCTTCGCCAGAGCATCAGGATTCCCCTTCGAGGACATTTGAAATGTCCGCGACATCATGATCAACTTGTGCATCTTTTTCAGACTCCATCCTTGCGCCACAAACTCCGTCGCCAGCCAATCGAGCAACTCCGGGTGAGTGGGATCTTCGCCCAGGAAACCAAAATCATTCGAGCTACGACAAATTCCACGTCCGAAGTGATGCTGCCATACGCGATTCATCATCACGCGAGCCGTCCTCGGGTTGTCATCCCGGGAAATCCACTTCGCCAGAGCGGTCCGCCGCCCACTGGAATTGCGCCCATTCTCCGGAGCCTCAGCCTTCAATTCTTCGCCTCCAAAAATCCCCGGAATTCTTGGGGTCACCTCCTTTTCCTTATCTTCGGCATTGGCACTGCCGCGAATGTGCACGTAGGTCGGAGGAAGATCTTTTCCGGTTTCCCTCGCCGTCATGATCTCCACTCCCCGCTTGGGCGGATCAGCTTCCTTTTTGCGAATCTCATTCTTCAAACGCTTCCAGCGATTCACGAGGTCCTTCTCCGCCTTGGCTCCCTCCTTGGACTTGAGCACTTTTTCCAGAGAGAGTGATTTGCCCGATGAAATACCGGCCCCAAAATCAAAAAACTGTCCTCCGCTTGTTTGTGTGACATGCGCCGCGATAACATTTCGTCCTACCTGCAGAGCATCGAGAAATCTCTTGTCCGCGGCAAAGTCATCGTAGTCATCCCGGAAACCCTTACGCTTAATCACCGGTTGTCCGTTAACGAAAATCTCGACATCCTCGTCATGGTGAAGACTCAAGTTCAGCCTCTTCGGAATCTCTTCAAGCAGAAATGAAGTCTGCAACCATAACTCGGGAGTGTTCCACTTGGTATGCACAATCATCTTTGGCCCCTTTGTTCCGAATCCGGCCTTCCCTTTCTTCCACTGATGATTCTCAGCGCGAAAACCTACCTCGGACCATCCGTCGACAGCCCTTGTCGAGTAATGCCATTCCTGAGGAGTCGTTGTCCGGGCATCAGAAACCAGCCAGCGAACGGGCTCCACCGAAGCGCCATCCTTACCGACCGTCCCTTTCCCAAGCGATGTAAGAAGCTGCTTTTCGATTTTGGCTTGCTCCTTCTTGAGGTTTTCAATGTGACGGCGGTGGGCCTCCATCGTCACTTCGTGTTTGTCATCAACTCCTTCGAATACCATTTTCTCCACCGGACCCTTGCCACGTGAAAATGGCACGATCCCTCTAAAGAAGGACATGAAGCTATAGTAGTCTTTCTGCGAAATCGGATCGCCCTTGTGATCATGACAACGGGCACACCCCACCGTCATTCCCAATACAACCTCGGTCGTAGTACGAACATTATCATCGAGAATATCGTAATAGGCCTGCTTCCGATCCGCAGGCTCATCGTCCCACTGCATCAAATGATGATAGGCCGTCGCCGACATGGAATCGAAAGTCGGCTTGGCCAACTCATCTCCAGCCAACTGCTCGGTCAAAAATTGAGTGTAGGGTTTGTCCTCGTTGAGGGCCTTGATGACATAATCGCGATAACGCCAAACGAAGGGCTTGTCGCTGTCCCGCTCGAAACCATTGGTCTCGGCATAGCGAACCAGGTCCAACCAATGACGTGCCCACTTTTCCCCGTAAGCGGGTGAAGCCAAAAGGCGATCGATCACCTTCTCCCATGCGTCGGGAGACTTGTCATTTTCGAATTCCTGCACTTCAGCAAGAGAGGGAGAAAGCCCGGTCAAATTGTAGTAGGCCCGACGAATCAACTCCGCCCGCGAAGCCGGCGCGTTAGGCTTCAGTCCCATCTTATTCACCCCATCGTAAATGAAGGCATCGATCGGAGCTTTCCACTCGGTATTGCCCACAACCGGAACATCCGGGCGCGCCATTGGCTTGTATGACCACCGGCTTTTGCTAAAATCGTTGATCGTGGTGATGGATTTGTCGTCCTCTTCCACCTCTACGAGGAAATCCGCATCCTCCGGAGTCCAGGGCATTCCCCGCTTTACCCAATCCGCCAAAACGCCGCGCGCTTCTTCTGACAACTTTCCTTTCGGCGGCATTTCAAGATTTTCGTCTTCATAGCTGATCACATGAAGAATAAGACTCTTCTCCGGTTCCGCTTCATTGAAGGCCGAACCATGGTCTCCCCCGATAATAATCCCCTTCCGGCTAATCATCTGAAATCCGGATTTCACTTTGGCATGACCCTTGGAATCCTTGCCGCCATGACAACGAAAACAATTCTCCTCAAGCAATGGACGAACCTCCTTTGTGAAAAAAGAGATATCCTCCGGTGAGAATTCCTTGGCCGACAAACACGGAACAAATCCGCATATCAGCATTCCTAATAGTTGCTTCTTCATCTTCATCCTTCTGAATTCCATCCAAGTCTACTTGAAATCACGTCGGCTGCAGCCCGAATCTTTCGGGCCACCCCGTCCAAATCACAGTCCGGCAAACGCGATGACGGTGCCGTAATCCACAGAGCCGCAATTGGGTCATTCTTCCCATTAAAAATCGGAGCTCCCACACAATACTGCCCTTCTCTCTCCTCCGATAAATCAAAGCCATAGCCTCTCTTCCGAACTTCATCAAGATGAGCCAAAAACTCCTCCTTATCCAAAATGGTATTCTCGGTGAAATGAGTAAATTCCATGCGATCGACAATTTTCCGACAGTCTTCATCAGGCAAATAAGCCAGAATCGCTTTCCCCGGCGCCGCCGTGTGTAACACAAAGCGCGTTCCCGGATCCACTGAAAACTGGAAGGCGTGAAGCCCCGGAACCTGGTCCAGCACCACGCCTTCACTCCCCGTCAAAGTCCCCAAAAGAACAGTCTCCTTCAGCTGATCCCGCAGGGTCCGCATGATATCAAGCGACTTCTCAAAAAGATTCATCTCCGACACTGAGGACGCGCCCACCGTGACAAACTTGGAGGTCAGACGGTATTTTTTACTCGGCTCGAGCCGCTCAAGGTATCCTGTCTCTTCCAAAGTCACCGCAATCCGGAAGGCACTATTCTTGGGAATAGCGAGGGCCTCGCACAACTCGGTCACATTCAACCCCTCAGGGTACGACCCCAGCAATTCGACCAAAGCCAGCGCCCGGTCCAGAATAGGAACCCGATAGCGACTCCGGTCAACATTTTGCAGTTTGTTTGCCATTTGAAACGTGTTTCGCACCAAGTTACAGACCACGACAATCCGATATTTCACTTTCCTCACCGAAAACCCAACCTGACGGACAGTTTCCGAGCGAACATAATTACCAGGCACTCAACTCCTCTAAGTTTTGTTTTTACGAGCAAAAGAATCTTGCAAAGGTTATTCATAAGAACACAATGTTCACATTAACACCATAAAGAAATTAGAGATCCTCGCGGACGCTGCCAAGTATGATGCCTCCTGTGCCAGCTCCGGCGCCTCTAGAAAAGACTCCGCTACCGGAAAAGGAGTCGGCTCAACCGGTGGGGTCGGCATTTGTCATTCCTACACACCCGATGGACGCTGCGTATCGCTCCTAAAGATCCTTCTTACCAACGTCTGCCTCTACGATTGTCACTATTGTATCAACCGTCGCTCAAGTAACGTCCGCAGGGCACGCTTCACCGCCGAAGAGGTCGTCTCTCTGACTCTCGATTTCTACAAACGCAATTACATCGAAGGCCTCTTCCTCAGTTCGGGAATCGTGCGCAGCGCCGACTTCACCATGGAGCAGGTGGTGCGAGTCGCCCGAACGCTCCGCGAGGTCCATCACTTCAGAGGCTATATCCATCTCAAGACCATCCCGGAAGCCTCGGACGAACTCATCGCTCAGGCCGGAAAATACGCCGACCGCATCAGCATCAACATCGAACTCCCCCAACAAAAGAGTCTCAAGAATCTCGCTCCGGAAAAAAACATCTCCCGCACCCGGCAAGCGATGCACAAAATCGGCGACAAGATTGCCGAAAGCAAAGCGGAGAGGAGTCGCAAGAAATCCCCCTTCGCGACCGGGCAGAGCACCCAGATGATCGTGGGGGCCGACCAATCACAGGACGCCCATTTTCTCAAACGCGCCGGTGATCTCTACGGAAATTTCCAACTCCGCCGCGTCTACTACTCGGCCTTCAGCCCCATCCCGGATTCCTCGATTCGCCTCCCTCTAAAATCGCCTCCCTTGGTCCGTGAACACCGTCTCTACCAAGCTGATTGGCTCATGCGCTTCTATGGATACGAAGTCGATGAAATCACCACGAAAAGCCAGCCCAACCTCGACCTGGATATCGACCCCAAGCTTTCCTGGGCGCTGCGCAATCGCGACTTCTTTCCCATCGATCTTAACAAAGCCGACTACGAAGTAATCCTACGTATCCCGGGCCTCGGAGTGCGGAATGCCAAACGGATCATCACGGCCCGCCGCTTTCATCACATCCGCGTGAACGACCTCATCAAGATGCGGGTCAATTTGAAAAAATGCCTCCCCTTCATGATCACCGGCGACCATCAACCCGCCTCACTCGAACTGGATTCCGAAAAAATCCGAGCTCTCCATGCCCCTCCCGCGCAACAGTTGGAACTCGATTTCTCCGCGCCCATTCCCAAAAGCGAAGTTATCGGAGGTGAATTCTAAACGATGAGAACCCTCGTCCATCCCAAAAACTTCGACGACTGGCGACGGGTTGCCCGATCCCTCCTCGCTGCTGAAATCCCGCCGGAGGATCTTCTTTGGCAGAGCCGCGAACAGTTCGGACTTTTCTCCGAAGCACCACTCCCCCCAAGCACCGGCAATCTCCCCAGAGTCCCCAAGGCCTTTGTCGACCTCGCCCGCACCGTCTCCTGCCATCGCTCGGGAGATCAATGGGCACTCCTCTACTCCCTTCTTTGGCGACTCACCCACGGCGAAGCTCATCTCCTCGCGCTTTCCACGGACTCTCAAATTCATCGCGTCAGAACGATGGCCAAGCACATCGGCCGCGACATTCATAAGATGCACGCTTTTGTCCGCTTCCGAAAAGTCAATGACGCACCGGAAACCAATCGCGAGCAATTCGTCGCCTGGTTCGAAACCGAACATCGCATCGTGCGCCTTACCTCCGCCTTCTTTCGCAAACGCTTTACCGGCATGGATTGGTCTATTCTCACCCCGGACGAATGCATGCACTGGGACGGCCAGAAAATTCACTTTACCGACGGTGTCGACAAAACCCAAGCCCCCGACTCGGACTCCCTCGATGAGCTTTGGAAAACCTACTACCGCAACATCTTCAACCCCGCTCGCCTCAAGGTAAATGCAATGCAATCCGAGATGCCCAAGAAATATTGGAAGAACCTGCCCGAAGCAGAAATCATCAAGGAACTCATCGCCACTAGCAGCGACACCACCCGGAAAATGCTGGCAACTCCCTCTTCCCCCGAAAAGCCAGCCCCCAATAACACCTACCTCGAAAAACTCCGCCAACTGGGCAGAAACCCGAAGACAAATCTCCCTCCTCGGGCATAGTCCCGCATGATGCGAAACATTCTTCTCATTGGTGGCTCCTCTGGAATCGGATTAGCGACAAAAAACCTTTTGGAGTCACAAGGCAACAAAGTCATTGCTACTTCCCGAAGCACTTTCGAAGCCACCAACCCGCAAGCTACCCTATTCGTTCCCGAGAGTCTTGATGGTTTGGTCTACTGCCCCGGCACGATCAACCTCAAACCCTTCCATCGACTTACCGATCAGGAATTCCTCGCCGACTGGGAAGTCAATTTCCTGGGAGCTACCCGCGCACTGAGACTTGCTCTTCCTTCCCTCAAAAAAGCGCCTTCCGCCTCCGTCGTTCTCTTCAGCACTATCGCTGTCAAATGCGGCATGCCCATGCACGCCAGTATCGCCACCGCCAAGGGCGCGGTCGAAGGACTCACCCGAAGCCTCGCCGCAGAGTGGGCCCCGAAAATTCGCGTCAATGCCATCGCTCCGTCGCTAACCGAAACTCCCCTGGCTGCCGGAATTTTGGCGGACGATAAACGCCGCGAAGCGGCAGCCGAGCGCCATCCTCTTAAGATGATCGGACAAGCAGAACACAGCGCGGAACTGGTCAGCTATCTTCTCTCAGACGCTTCACGGTTCACTACCGGGCAAATCCTCCGCCCCGACGGAGGTCTCTCCAGCCTTCGCCTTTTCTAGCCTCACGCCGCATCCTCATTCGCCGACAGCCCTGAAGCGATCTTACGTGCCATTCGCGGAAAAAGAATGAGGTGTAAAGGGAGGACCGAATACCAATAGACCCGCCCCAACAAGCCCTTCGGACGAAACGTCGCGGTTTGTTTAAGTCCGGTTTCGGAGACCTCAAACTCGAGCCAGGCCTCGCCGGGCATCTTCATTTCCGCCACGAGCATCAACCTCGCCACCTCGGAATCTCGGTCTGCTAAAACCACTCTCCAAAAATCCAGCGCGTCACCGGGAATCAATTCGTTTGGATGTCGACGGCCTCGCCGCAAACCGGTTCCGCCAAAAAGTCGATCCATCCAACCCCGGCATTTCCACGCCCAATTCATACTGGGCCATCCCCGCCTCCCCCCGACAGACCAAAGTTTTTCGATCACATCTTCACGGGGTGCTTTTAAGGGAACACATCGGCCGTCTTTTAACACCCCGTGATCAGGAACCCGCACCACCTTCAAAAAGAACGGATCAATATCTCCCGAAGCCAGAGAACCAAACCAAGAGGAAGGAACCCTGTTTTGAGCGATATTAACGAAAGCCTTCTCGATCGCCTCCTCGTAGCTCAATAATATCTGGGGGATAATCTCTCTGACCCTCTCATCGTGGCAAACCGTTTCATTGATTAACGATTCCACTAAAGTTTGAGCCAGCGGGTAACTCGTCGCGGTGACCAAGTATAGCCACTTTGCGGAAAGGCCCGGGCTCAAAAAAGGAACCGAGATAATTGACCTCCGCAATCCCCTTGCCTCCGCATAACCAACAAGAAGATCCCGATAGGTAAGGACCTCGGGACCACCAATGTCATACTCCTCTCCCCACATTTCTCTCTGCCCCAACACTCCAATGAGATAGCCCACCACATTACGAATCGCGATGGGTTGGCAGGGAGTCTCCGTCCACTTTGGCGTTAACATGAAAGGCAACTTTTCCGAGAGATCACGAATGATTTCAAAAGAAGCCGATCCCGAACCGACGATAACGGAGGCACGCAAGGTTGTTACCGGAACATCACCGTTTCGAAGAATGTCATTCACTCTCTCCCGCGACTGCAGGTGGGGTGACAAATCACCCTCGGGAATCAAACCACTCAGGTAAACGATCAGATTAGCCATGATCCATTGCTGAAAAGCCCTCGCACAGGCCTCTTCCTTCTCATGGAAATCAGCACCCGAGCCCATCGAATGCAGTAAATAATAGGCCACATCGATGTCATCAGGAACTGGGGGCAGCTCTTTAAGAAAGTCAGCCTCAAGAAAAGCAAGCCTTCCCTCGTCAATAAAAGCCGAAAATTGTCCAGTAGGAAACCGCTCAACTGAACGAACCTGAACCGTCACCCGGTGCCCCTCTTCCAGAAGCTCTGGAAGAAGGCGCAAACCGATGTATCCATTGCCGCCAGTTAGGAATATATGCACTCCTTGGGACTATGGTCCAATCCCGGGATCTTTCAAGGCAGCCGAACACTGGAATTGAACCGACAAGCATTAAAAGCTAAATCCTATCGAAGCCTCAAAGGCCACACTGTCCTCCGTGATAAATTGGTCACCCAAAAGCTTGAAGTCATCGCGGAAGATATACCGGGCACCGGCCTGGGCCACCACCCCACTGGGGAAGTGCGCCCGAAACCCGGCAAAAACCTGCGCCACGAAATTTGAATCCGAATCAAGGACATCATCAAAGCGATCGTCGATACTCACCAGCTCGATTCCCGCTCCGCCCCCGGCGTAGAAAGAAAGCGCACCGTTCAGTTTGGCCTCCAATTCATAATTCGCGGTGATGTTGACGAAAGAAATGTCTCCACTCTCGAAAAAACTGAACCCGCCAGGCTCCACGAATTCAAGAATGGCTTCATCCTGATGAGCTAAGATGTCCAGAAAGACCGAGTGGGCTACCGAATGATCTTCGTAAATTGTTCCGCGAATCTGACCAAATCCATAGGCCGTGCCGGGCTTATCTAAATATCCGCCTCCAATCACCACCGCTCCTCCGGAGGAGCCGAATTGCGCTTGCGAAATGGCGACAGAACAAATCAAGGCCAGGGCCGTGAACAGACAGTTTTTCTTTATCGTATTTTTCATCTTTTTTTTAGCTAATCTTTCTTGCGATAGGAATCCGGGCTCACCGAGACAGCACGAATCCCGCGATCATATTCGCAATCATCATATTCGTGATGATCATGTTCGTAATCATGATATTGGTAATCATCCTCGCCACTCCACGATCCCCCTCCCAAAAGCCTCTTCAGCGGCGGCAATTCACGAAATCTCTGCTGATAAGCCCGCTCCGCATTGTCCACTCTCACCACCTTGATCCGGCTTAAGAACTTCCGCTCAGGCAAGTGCGCACCCGTTTCCGAAAAAATTGTGGTATCCCTCGCTCCCCGATGAAAACCAGAAAGAACGCCTCCCTTGCTCACATAAAAGCGATTCCCAGAACTATACGCCACTGCCAAATGACTCCCCTTCTTCACCAACACATTACTGCGCAAGACCGTCCGACTCACCTGAACACCCGGCGCAGCCACTTGGTCCCCATCCACCATTCGGGAAGACGAACAGCTCACCAACAAGAGGAAAAAGCCAATTATAGCAACTATCGACCTACGCACAAAATATTGAACGTAGAAGCGCTCGCCTTATTCAAAATTAATTCACTTTCCCCACTTTCTCTCCAGTTTGCCTCTCTCAAGCGACAGTAATATCGCTGCCGAAGCCTTCTTCTCGCACGAAGGATCAACCGTCACGATGACGCCGGCGAAGCTCTGCTCTCATACTGCACCAAGGGCAATCAACCCGGCAAAGAAGACGCTCTGATACTCTGGGATGGCGCAGGTCAACCGCGAATCATCGGCCACCTCCCCGCCGAATAAAAAACACATGATTCTCCCGACTTGCTCTTTTGCTAAAAATACTTTAGCAATCTTAATGATTCGATTTTTCGCGGCGCTTCTCTCTCTCTCGACCGCCCTGCTATTCTCTTCCTGCGGCAACCAGGTCGAGGCCAGGGATCCAGTCACCTACAGAGGAGCAGCGAAACGAACCGCCGCCTACCACAACGGCTGGGCCTACGCCCCACGAGGGGCTCCCACCAAGGTCAAACTGGCCATCGCCGCTGGAAACCGCCTCCAAAACAAGCCCTACAAATGGGGCGGTGGCCACGCCCGACTCAATGACTCCGGCTACGATTGCTCCGGCGCCGTCTCCTACGTCCTCCGCGAAGCCGGACTCATGAACGGTCAAATGTCCTCGCGCGGTTTCCTGAACTACGGCAAGAGAGGCTACGGAAAATGGATCACCCTATACGCCCGCAATGGCCACGTCTTCATGACCGTAGCCGGCCTACGTCTCGACACGGGCGGCTCCAGCCGACGGACCGGCCCCCGGTGGAAACCATGGACGCGAAAATCCACAGGCCACGTCGTTCGCCACCCACCCGGATATTAGCGCACGGAATCAAAGAGGGATCACCCGACTCGCCTCCCTTTAACAAGCCTGCTCGCGAGCGCATGTCGTAGTCGCCTCTGATTTTCTTGCCCGTATCACCGTGACAATCTCCACACTTGAACTCGAGTAATAGCTTGATTTTCTCCACGTAGAGAATCTCAACTTCGGCCTGACTTACCTTTCCCAATACCAAGAATGAAAACCCCATTCAGGCAATCAGCATGGCCTGAAGTTTTCTTGAGATTCCAACACGAAACACGATCAGGACACAACTCGGAGATCCGGAGCCCATTCTTTCGAATAATTCTATACCTCGATCGCCTTCCCGGCCTCGGGCACGATCACTCGATCTGCGATCCCCAGACGCTCCGCTTCCTTCACCAATCTCTCGATGGGCTCGTCGGGGTGTTCATTCCCCAGCGGAAAAGTCCCGTAGTGCATCGGAATCATGAGATCAGCTCCCAACTCCCCAAAAGCCCGAATCGCCTCCTCCGGATTCATGTGAACGTCACGCCCGCTCGGTGCGTCGTAGGCTCCGATCGGCAGGAAGGCCAAACAGATCTTCTCCCGCTCACAAATCTCCTTAAAGCCCTCGAAGTAAGCACTGTCTCCGCAGTGGAATACCTTGCGATCCCCCGAGCCCACTAAAAAGCCACCATAGTCCCGATGGGTATCCGCGGCATAGCGCGCGCCCCAATGATGACTCGGCGTGTGCACCACCCGCATCCCGGCAAATTCGCGTTCCTCCCACACTTTCATCTCAGTAACATTTGGAAAGCCCAATTTCTTAACCAAACCCCCACTCCCCTGCGGAACGACTGCGGTGCTGTCCTTCAGAGTGGTCAGCGCACAGATACCAGAGGAGGTCACGTCCAA
>NHEN01000123.1 GCA_002172625.1 Verrucomicrobiaceae bacterium TMED86
GAGCGATCTATGTGTTCTCGGCAGGTAATGATGCCGTAATCGAAGACAATTCCAACTTCAGTAGCTTGACATCCTCGCAATTCACAATTGCGGTGGGAGCTGTCATCAACACTGGGGCTGCTGCCCCCTACTCGGAGCCGGGTGCAAATTTGATTGTGAGTGCGCCAAGCGGTGGGGGAACCCAGTCAATTCTTACTACAACCTATGAAGTGGGGTTTGATCTCGATGGAAACATTGTCAGGATTCCGACTCATTTTGATTCGTATACCGGAACTTCGGCCTCAGCCTCTCTCGTGAGTGGTGTTGTTGCGCTGATGCTGGAGGCTAATCCCAATTTGGGTTGGCGGGATGTTCAGGATATTTTAATTCGGACCGCGACAAAAAATGATCCGGACAATACGGAATGGTATACCAACGCAGATGGCTTGAACTTCCATCACAACTACGGAGCGGGTCTCGTGAATGCAGCGGCCGCAGTCCAAGCTGCCGCAGCACGGATTAACAACCTCCCACCCAGAGATGCGCCAGTTAACGCTCTTTCGTTCACAGGGCAGCAGGATATTCCTGAAGGGGAGAGTATTCAACGGATTTTCGATTTATCCGATGATCCTAACATGAAGATTGAGCACGTTGAGTTGCGGTTGAGAGTCTTTACCGAGCGAAAGGGAGATTTGGAAGTGATTCTGGTCTCTCCGAGTGGAACGCGGAGTGTTCTCTCTCCTTCTCAAGAGAACAACGATGACGAAGAAAGTATTGTGAACTATGTCTTCATGACTGCACGTAATTGGGGGGAAGGTAGTGCCGGCGAATGGACGCTCAGCATCGCTGATGCAAATAGCAATGGGATCGAAGCCGTTTATAACGACGCAACTTTGACGGTACACGGGGTGCAGGATGCTAACGCTCCGATCATTCCAGGGCCTGTTCTTATTGGATCACAGACGATTTTGGCTGATTTGGGGGTGCCGGTCGATTACTCTATCGAGACGATCAATGCCACCGACGTCTCTGTTGGGGCCTTGCCATCTGCTCTGATTTATAATGAGGCCGAAAGCTCTATCACGGGAGTCCCGCAGGAGGCGGGAATTTTTTCCTTCCCAATTACCCTGACGGGGCCTACCGGGCAATCGGTTGTAACCATTACGATAATTGTCCGTCCAATTTCCGGAGCTCTTGGAGGAGCTGTTGAGGTGGATCTTCCCACTTTTACGGGTGGTGATATCCCTTGGAGTTTGGAGACAGGGGCGACTTTGGATCTAGAGGACGCCGTTCGAAGTGGAATTGGATTGGGTGATGGTCAGGATTCCGTTTTCGGGTTTAATGGCCTTCCGGAGGGTGTGATTATTTTCAACTGGGCCGTGTCCTCCCAGTCATATAGTGATTCAAACATCGACATTGATACGGGACTGCCTGTCAGTCCGAGTGATCGTTTGTGGTTTAATTTTGGAGGGAGTATCCCGCAAAGTTGGTCAGCCTTTATCGACGGTGAGCGTCAGTTTGGTTCTTCGTTTTTCCCCCGGGGCACCGTTGCGGTTCCAATGCCGGCAAGTTCAAATAACCCACGGTGGATTTATCGAAAAGATAATGACTTTTCCGGTGGTCAAGACGCTGGGTATTTGGACCAGGTTCAGTTCGTTGATACCAAATCATTCATGGACGATGTCCGACGTGCGGGGAATTTGAATTTCGATTTCGAATTCAGAAGCAAGACCATGTGGCTCCCCTTTGAGTTCCCTTTGGGGAGTGAGCCCACCGATGGGTCAGCGGGACCGAGGGAATTGATGAGGACATCCTCAGTTGGAAATGGACAGACGGTCTCGATGTCAGCATGGCTTGAAGGTCCGGGAACAATTGATTTCCGAGTTGCGGTCAGCTCTGAACCGAATGACGTCTTCGAATTTTTGGTGGACGGAGCTCCACGACGCACGCTTTCAGGGACTGTTGCTTTGGGTTCCCCGGAAGGTTTAGTCAGCTATGACCTTCCCGAAGGTTTGCACTACATTGAATTCAGATACCGCAAGGATTTCAATGTCGATGGCGGACAAGACTTCGCACTTCTCGATGATGTCATCTTCACTCCCACTGGAACTGCAGCCTCTATGGCTGCCCGGTTTGGAGTGCATCCTTCAGACATGGATAAGGATTATGACGGAGATGGCTACACCACCCACGAGGAAATGGTCTTTGGTGGTGACCCGAATGTCCGGGATATTCCGTCCAACCTTCCCAAGTTTGTCAAAGACGGAGCAGGTTCATTCCTGGAGTTTGGGGTCAACCTTGAATTGGGTGATGTGACTATTACGGCGCAGCATTCCCCAGACCTGGAAAGCTGGGAAGATGCTGACGGTGCTGTGATGGACCGCAGGGAAGGGAATATGGAGTTCTACCGGATTGCGGTTGAGCCTTCGGCGGCAGTTAATCACTTGTATTATCGCGTGATTGCCAAACCCAGGCCGTAATTGAGATTTAATCGATTGTGGGCTTGATCTTCACTCAGGTCTAATAGAATTCAAAGGAGTAGGGATCGATCCCTGCTCCTTTTTTATAATGTCTGAAGATCAATACACTTTGGTTCGATCGTTGATGAGCTCTCTTCCGGATGGAGATGGCGTGGTGGGGCTCGATTTGGAGGCTGATAGTTTGTATCGGTATGCCGAGAGAATTTGCTTGGTGCAGGTTTGTTACGGAGAGAGTGTTGATCTGATTGATCCTTTGAACGGGGAAAGTGTGAGCTCCTTGGTTGAGTGGCTGAAAACAGCTCGGATCTGGATGCATGGTGCAGATTACGATATGTCCTTGATGATTCGAGAGTGGGGAATGGTTCCCCCCGTCCTCTATGATACCCAAATCGCAGCCCAGTTGCTGGGATATGAGCGGTTTGGGTATGCCAGTCTCGTGGAACAGTTTTTTGGAGTCGAGCTTTCCAAGAGTTCGCAAAAAGCCGATTGGGGGAAGCGGCCACTCAGTGAGACGATGTTGGAGTATGCCCGAAATGATGTCCGGTATCTCTTGCCCTTGGCTTCCAGGGTAGAAGAGAAACTGAAGGAGTTGGGGCGCTATGAATGGTTCGTTGAGTCCTGCCATGCCTCGCGGGACCGCGTTCTTGCCAGAGAGGGGGAGGAGAAGGAGTCCTGGCGAATTAATGGCTCCGGGAAACTTCGCCCCCGGGGGATGGTGTTTTTGAGGAGTTTATGGGAATGGCGGGATGGGGAGGCCGCTTCTTGGAATCGTCCCAGTTTTATGGTCGCCACGAACAAGCAATTGATCGCTTGGTCCGATGTCCCATCGAATGAAGGCGAGATTGAGTTATCTCCCAAGATGCGCCCCGACCGACGGAGGCGATTGCTGCAAGCGATTAAGTTGGCTCAAGAGGTGCCTAAAGAGCAATGGCCTTTGAGGGTAAAGAGGGAGCGGCATCAAAAGGATGAAGCCTTCGATGAGAAGCTGAAGAGCTTGATGTCGAAGAGGAATGAGATCGCTGAAAAACTCAAAATTGATCCCTCGGTAATTGCCTCCCGGCCGGTGCTGGAGCAGATCGTGGGCGAGAGAGTTCAGCCAGAGGAGATCTTGCTAAAGTGGCAGGCTGGTTTGCTGGGATATTAGGTCAAATTGGGGAGAGATTTCATTGAATTGATCCTGATTCGAGTAAGATATCTCTACGGGTTATCCCGAGGGCGACGGGGGGCAAAAAAAATGTTTAAATATCGCGAAACAATCTTGCGGTAAGCCCTGAAATTTCAGACATTTCGTGGGTCTATGACCGAGGAAAATCAGGAGCCCAGCGAGGAGCCAAATGTCGATGAAATGAGTGTTTCCGGTGATCAGGAATATGGTGCCGGTCAGATCGACAAACTCGAGGGTCTTGAGGCTGTTCGGAAGCGTCCCGGAATGTATATCGGAGACCCGGATGAGCGAGGACTGCATCACTGCGTCTTCGAGGTTTTGGATAACTCGATTGATGAGCATCTCGCGGGGTATTGCGATAAGATCAATATCACCATCAATGAGGATGGCTCGATTAGTGTCTCGGATGATGGACGGGGGATTCCCGTTGATATCCATCCCAAGTTCGGGATCCCTGCGATCGAGCTGGTGCTCACAAGTCTGCACGCAGGTGGTAAATTCGGTCAGGGAGCTTATAAGTATTCCGGTGGTCTCCATGGGGTTGGAGCGAAGTGTGTGAACGCTCTCTCCGACTGGTTTGTCGCTGAGGTTTCCCGGGAAGAAAAATTACACCGTATTACTTTCGAAAGGGGGAAGACGACTAAGGAATTGGAGGTGGTCGATTCTGTTCCTGCCGGAGTAACGGGGACAAAGGTGACCTTCTTTCCTGATGCTACGATTTTCACCGATACGATTGAATTTAAATTTGAACGACTGTCGAAGCGACTTCGTGAGCTGGCTTTCCTGAATCCCGGACTAACGATTCATCTTGAGGATGTTCGTGCGGAGTCGGCTGAGACGGAAACTTTCTTTTATGCCCGAGGTATTGAGGAATTTGTTGAGCAGTTGGGCGCAAACAAGACCTTGGTTCATGACGAACCGGTCATTCTCAAAGGGAAGCGAAAAGTGGAAGTCGATTACGACGGGAAAGTCGTCGAGGACGATGTTTTTGTGGACTGCGTGTTCCAGTATAATGATTCCTATAATGATCAGATTCTGTGTTTTGCGAATTCGATTCCCAATGCGGATGGGGGAACCCATTTGACTGGGTTTAGAGGATCGTTAACTCGTTCGATTAATCAGTATGCCAAGGCGAACAAGATTCTCAAAGATAAGGATCCCGCTTTGAGTGGTGATGATGTCCGGGAGGGAATTGTTTGTGTGATCAGCGTGAAAATGCCGAATCCTCGCTTTAGCTCTCAGACCAAGGATAAGTTGGTAAATACTGAGATCGAAGGAGTGGTAAGTTCGATCGTATACGAAGGATTGCAAAATTACTTCGATGAGAACCCCAATCTCGCCAAAACTGTCATCGACAAGGCTGTCAATGCGGCCCGTGCGCGTGAGGCGGCACGTAAAGCCCGAGAAACAGTTCGTAAGTCGGTGCTTTCCGGCGGTGGACTTCCAGGGAAACTTGCTGATTGCTCGGAACGTGATCCCAAGAAATCCGAGATCTTTATTGTTGAGGGTGATTCCGCTGGTGGTTCGGCCAAGTCCGGGCGTGACCGGACAACCCAGGCCATCCTGCCACTCCGGGGTAAGGTGATCAACGTGGAGAAAGCCCGTCTTCATCGGGCGCTTCAGAACAAGGAAATTCAGGCCATGATCACCGCGATTGGTGCGGGGATCGGAGATGGCGACCAGGAGGGCGCTTTCGAACTTGAGAAGGTTCGCTACCACAAGGTCATCATCATGACGGATGCTGACGTCGACGGGGCGCACATTCGTACGCTTCTATTGACGTTCTTCTGCCGCCATATGCCCGATATGGTGAAAGCCGGATATTTGTATATCGCGCAGCCTCCTCTTTATAAAATCACGCGTAAGAAGCGTGAGGAATATATCGCCGACGATGATGCGATGAACAAGATTCTGATTGAGCTTGGCTCGGATGACGTGATTCTTCGTCAACCCGGCGCTAGTGATTCGGTTGATTCAGACCTATTGCAAAGTGTCCTTGCGACCCTTGCCAAGTTGCAGAGTTTTGTGAGAACGCTTGAAGGGCATGGCGGGAACTTCAAACATCTTCTCGCCGCTCGAGATGGCAACAAATTGCCGACCTATATGATTCGTGTCCGTACTGGAAACGAAGAGGATGTGCACTATTTCAAAAGCGAAGACGAAGTCAGAGGTTTTGCTGCTGACAATCGTGATCTTCGTTTGTTTGGAGAAGAAATCACAGAGGAGGAAGATGTTGCCTTTAAAGAAAAATTTGAAGGGAAGATGCGTCGGGCGGTTCGCCGAGAACTGGGTGAAGCCATCGGAATTTCAAAACTTCTTGAGCGACTTGCTGAGTTTGGGGTGCAGAGTGAACCGTTTTTCTCTGATGATGCACCAATCTATGAATTGGTGGAAGGAGATGGCGAGAAAGAGGTGATCACACCGATCTTCAGCTTGTTTGAAATCTTGAGCCGTATACTTGAAATTGGTAAAAAGGGAATGCGTATCCAGCGATTTAAGGGATTAGGTGAAATGAACGCCAAGGAACTTTATCAGACTACAATGGACAAGGAGACGCGACAGCTTCTCCGGGTCCAATTCGATGACGAAAACAAGATTGAAGCGGAGACGATGTTCGATGTCCTCATGGGGGATGTCGTGGAGCCTCGAAAGCGCTTCATCGAAGACAACGCCCTGAACGTGCAGAACCTCGATGTTTGACACCAGCACCGTTTAAACCGCCTTCCAATAATTTTTCATGTCCGACGACACACCAGAACCCGAAGTACCGCGCGATTATATTGAGTCGATCAATGTCGCTGACGAAATGTCGAAGTCCTTTTTGGACTACTCGATGTCCGTTATTATTTCACGTGCCCTTCCCGACGCCCGCGATGGATTGAAGCCCTCCCAGCGTCGCCTTCTTTACGCGATGCACCACGACCTTTCCTTGTCGGCATCAAAGGCGCATTTGAAGTGCGCCCGTATTGTGGGTGAGACCATGGGTAAGTATCACCCACATGGTGATGGCGCGATTTATCCGACCTTGGTGAATATGGCCCAACCGTGGACGATGCGTGAAACGCTCGTTGATGGTCAGGGGAACTTCGGATCGGTTGAAGGTGATGCCCCGGCGGCGATGCGATATACCGAGGCCCGTCTGACGCACATGGGTTCGGCCATGTTGACTGATCTCGAGAAGGAGACAGTCGATCATCAAACAACGTATGATGAAAACTCCACCGAGCCGGTGGTGCTTCCTGCGGCCATTCCAAACCTCCTCGTGAACGGAGGAACCGGTATCGCGGTTGGTATGGCTACCAATATTCCTTCCCACAACATGGGAGAGGTGATCGATGGCGTCTGTGCTCGAATTGATAATCCTTATATCACGGTTGACGAGATGAAGGAATACATCAAGGGGCCTGATTTTGCCTCTGCGTGTGAGATTCGAGGATACAAAGGGATTGATAGTTATTTCAGAACGGGTCGAGGCAGCATCAAGATGCGCGGGGTCATGGAAGTCACCGAGAGTAAGACCGGCGCTTCCCAAATCATCATCCGCCAGGTTCCTCACGGAGTGAACCGGGCGACATTACAGGTGCGTATTGCGGAATTGGTTCGTGAAAAAGTCCTTCTCGATATTTCGGGAATGCGGGACCTCTCAGCGGATGATACCTGCATCGAAATTACCCTGAAGCGTGACGCTCGTCCGCAAGTGGTGGTGAGCCAGCTCTTTAAGCTTACCGCCATGGAGACTTCTTTTGGAGTCAACATGCTGGCGATTCACGAGCGTCGTCCCAAGCAATTGGGGCTGCTCGATGCCCTGGATGCCTTTATTGAGCACCGCCGCGAAGTGATTATTCGCCGGACTCGCTACCTCCTTCGGAAAGCAGAGGAGAGAGCGGAGAACCTGGAAGCCTACCTCCTGGCTCTGGGGCATCTTGATGACTTCATCAAGATGATTCGAGATTCCAAGAATCGCGATGAAGCGAGGCAGAAACTGAAGGCCTATCACTTTGAGTTACCGGCGGCTGAGATTTTGGGCGTCTTGATTCGGGGCCAACCTAGTCTCGTTGGGGATAAGTATATTTTCACTGACCGACAAGTGAACGCCATTCTTGAGCTGCGTCTCTATCAGCTCACTGCGATGGAGCAGGATAAGATCAAGGGAGAATACGACACAATCATTGCGGAGATCAAAGATCTTCTTGATATTCTTGCTCGTGAAGAGCGGGTGCTGGCGATCATCAAGGACGAGCTTCTTGAGATTAAAGAGAAATACGCGACACCACGTCGTTGCCCGATTCTTCCCGACGAAGGGGAGATTGCCATCGAGGACTTGATTTCCAATGACGGCATGATCGTCACTCTGAGCAATCGTGGATTCATCAAGCGCACTGCGGCTAGTGAATATCGTGTTCAGGGTCGTGGAGGGAAGGGTGTCCGGGGGATGGAAACCCGGACCGCCAATGACGAGGATGAGAACGACTTCGTCGAACATCTCTTCACTGCGCAGGCTCACGATTACCTCATGTTCTTTACCAATACGGGACGCGTGTATGTCGAGCGGGTTTTTGGCCTGCCGGAAGGATCCCGTGCCTCGAAGGGGCGGAGCATTAAGAACGTTCTCGATTTGCAGCCCGAGGAATCCATCGCTGCCGTGCTCCGATTGGAATATTGCACGAACGATGATGGAGAGGATATTACCTTTAGGGAAGATGGCGGAAACGTCTTCTTTGCGACCCGTTCAGGTAAGGTCAAGAAGACCAGCCTCAATGATTTCCGCAATTACCGGAAAGCCGGAACGATTGCGATCAAGCTGGATGAAGGTAATGAGCTTATCGGTGTGCGGATCACCTCCGGAAAGGATGACGTCATGCTGGTGACTCATCGTGGAATGAGTACTCGTTTCAACGAGGAACAAGCCCGTGTGATGGGCCGAAACTCCGCCGGGGTCCGGGGCATCAAGCCACGAGAAGGAGACTTTGTGGTTGGCTTGGCCGTCGTTAATGATGAAGCCCGCCTCTTGGTGGCATCGGAAAATGGCATCGGCAAGCGCACTCCCTTCGACGATTATTCCGCCAAAAACCGTGGAGGCCTTGGCATGATTACCATGAAGTGCACCGAGAAGACGGGGCAGGTCATTGGCAGTCTCTCGGTAGAAGAGGAAGATGAATTGATGCTGATGACTGATGGAGGTCAGAGTATTCGGATACGAGTTTCCGATGTTCGGGAGTGCGGACGAAATACCCAGGGGGTGAAATTGGTCACTCTGACGAAAGGGGAAAAGCTTCAGGCGATTGCCAGAGTAATGCCTGACGATGAGGAAGAGCCCGATGAAGAGGGAGGCGCCGAACATGACGAGCCAAGTTCAGAGGCTGAAGAATCATAGGAATTTCAGCTGAGATTTCACCCCGGGCGGCGTATTTCGTTGTCCGGGGTTTCTATTTGTATGCAGTAATTGATCAAATGAGAGCTTCTCATTTGCAATCCTTGTATGTGCTATGTATTCTGATACGTTGTGATTCGAAGGACTCGGCTTGTTTCCACTGTTTTCTGCCAATTGGATGGAAGGCGTGGATTTGCGTTAGTTGCAACGCTGACCGTGATGATTTTGCTGGGACTTCTGGCAATTGCTTTTCTCAGTCTGGCGACCGTGACCGTGAGAACGTCGAATCAAGATCGGGCGCAGGAGGAGGCCCGGGCGAATGCGCGGATGGCCTTAATGATTGCCATGGGGCAACTTCAACGGGAGTTGGGTCCTGATCAGCGGATTTCGGCTTCTGCTGATATTCTCTCGGGGAAAGAGGGCTTTGTGGCGAATCCTCATTGGACCGGAGTGTGGAGAACCGTTGAAAAAGACGGCCGACCGGTAATCGTTCGAGACGAGGTGACTGGGGGCCTTGCCGATGCCAGGGATCCCAATTCCATGCCCTCGGAAACCCGCATCAGTTACTTGGTCAGTGGGAACGAACAAGGTTTGAGATCCAGGACTGGGCTGAAATACGAAGCAGAGGACGATATTCGGGGCCAAGATGTGAAGGTTGTCGGAAATGGATCGGCGGGGAGCGATGAAAGAGCACACGTTTCTGTTCCCAAGATCGGTGTTTTCAAAGAGAGAAAGAAAACGGGGAGCTATGGATATTGGGTGGGTGATTTAGGAATCCGAGCCAATATGCGCTCTCCAAACCCCTATGAAAATTCTCCGGGGCAGACGAAAAATCTTCCCTTGCTTTCAGGCATGAATGTCTCGGTTGAGGTGATGGAGGGGGAGAGCGGGGTAAGGCTGGAGCTAAACGAAGATACCAAGAAGAAGCTAATTTCAGACCGTTCCCTCGATCTTGTGGGCAAAAATGGCGAGCAGTGGAGGAAAGATCATTTTCACTCTTCGACGATCCATTCCCAGGGAGTTCTGGCTGACGTTAGAGATGGAGGATTGAAGGGCAATTTAACGACTTTTTTGAATAAAGATCGTGATCTCGCCTCTCTGGAAACCGGCGAGAATGAATATGTCCCGGGATTGGCCGTCGGTGATAATCTGGTGGGATACGCCAATAAAGAGGACGCCGGGCGGCGGGGTGGCGATTGGGATTCAAGCCGTTTCAAAAAGACCTCGCCGAAGTTCGGCCTTCTTCGGGATTGGGTGCGCTTGGGGAGGGAAATCACTTTGGAGTCCCCTCCGGTGACTGTCCGAATTCCCAAAAGTGAGCCGGATTTTTCGACTCCGGATGTTTTGGTCGGGAGTTCCCAGAACCTAAATCCCGCGACTTTAAGTTCGTATGATCAAGCGAATCTGGCGCCGGTATTAGTGGAGGGCTCGATGTTCGTCACTCATAGTATTCACCTGAATCCACCGGGGAGTGAGTTCAAATATAATATCCGCTCGCATACCTTTCCGAGGGTTGTTCTCTGGAATCCTTACAATGTCCCACTGACTTTGGGTGACAGCATGGCGATGATTCAAGTGAATGGACGCAGGGGGTTTCGAACGGATGCCTGGATGCGGACGTCACTGGGAAGAGAAGTCCAAGTGGGATATGCATCCTGGCTTTCCTGGGGAGGGCGGAATCCGGTGGTGGAGGGTGAGATTACCACGAGTTCGTCCTATAATGATGCCTATACCGGGAGCTACTATTTTAAATTGAAGGAAACGACAATTGGAGCCGGGAAGTGCCTCGTTTTTCTCCCCGATCGTGCGGCTGAATACGATAGTGAAGATCTTACCAACAATACTCTTTCGTCATCCGCCAATTACGATCAGGCGCTTAATTATTATCAATCATCGTCCGAATATGGGGGTGGGATGAACTGGTATCCCAAGTACTTTTGGTATGCCCCATCAGACGCTTTTTTTGATGGGGAGGGGCAGACCGTGCAGGGTGACGATTCCCAGATGATTTTGAAAAAGCTGGGAACTTCATCAACTGTTGCCGCGGAGGATTTC
This sequence comes from Verrucomicrobiaceae bacterium TMED86, assembly GCA_002172625.1. Classification (GTDB taxonomy): domain Bacteria; phylum Verrucomicrobiota; class Verrucomicrobiia; order Verrucomicrobiales; family Akkermansiaceae; genus SW10. The sequence goes on from NHEN01000123.1 coordinate 11,051, forward strand.
GATGTCCTGGAGCAGGTGGCCGCGGTTTCCTGCTCATTGCAATACGGGGCTGGAAAGGAACCGGCAGAGGCCTGGAGTCATGACTTCGCCCCCGCGCAGGGAGTTCGCATGGAGTTTCTTGATCGGGTAAACCCAGTCATTACCCTCCCGCCGGACCGGCGGACCAGGCAGGGGTATCGGATGCGCTGGTTCCGGGAGCATGATTCCCATCTTTCAATTTTGGGTAATCCTCTCGCACAGCAGCCGGAGTTTTGGGAGGAATCGCCCATTGGATCGTGGAATGTAAGAGCTGCTTATGCGGCCCGCTCACCCTTCGACAACCTCGCTGGGAATGTAGGAGATAGCTCGGCAAGCGGGCCATGGTTTTTCGGCCTCTATTCCAAGGATCTTTATGACGAAGCGGTCGGCTGGCAGGACCAGACACCGATCCGGAAAGGTGGTGAGAATTTTGGGAATCCATTTGGTCCGCCCAACGAAGGTGCCGACAAGTATGTCCTCTTTGATGTTCCGCGACGGGATTTGGGCGTGATTTCCTTGGCTCAATTCCAGCATGCCAAACTTTCTGAGTTTGTCTGGCATCCTTCCTACCCGATGGGGAATTCTCTCGTCGATCCTCGATTGAGTTTGGATGGAATGAGTGGAACCGTTCCAAAAATGGAAGAAGAGGAGGGGGAGCTAGGTGGATTTATTGGGAAGGCAATTGGTTGGTCCGAGAACAGCGAACGCGGACAGGGTAAGGAAATCTGGGCCGAACATGGGAGGGGCTTTTTTCTGGAAACTCCAGAAGAGGATCATGTGGTCTATGATCTGTCTTATGAACTTAATCATACACTGTGGGATCGCTATTTTTTGAGTTCCGGTACGGAGGAGGAGTTACGCCGGATGGCCAGTGATCCGGATAAGTGTCGTCTCCCCAATGCGCGAATGCTGGCCCTCCCGGGATTTGAGGGTGATGAATTGGCGGACTTCCATCGCGCCGCCAGCGGATTGATCTTAGATGGTGCTTTCAATGTGAATTCCACCAGTGTGGAAGCCTGGAAAGCGGTGCTCTCGGCAAACCGTCGCGAAGAAGGAATCACTCCTTTCCCACGTGTTCTTGGGGGGAACCAGGAAGAGTCTTACGTCAGTAATTCTGATCAGGATTTGATCTGGTCTAGCTTGCGGGTTTTGGATGATGGAGAAATTGCGACCCTCGCCGAAGCCATCGTCCAGCAGGTCAAGCAGAGAGGCCCTTTCCTCTCGATGTCGGACTTTGTGAATCGAAGGCTCACCTCCGGAGTGCAGGGAAGAAAAGGAGCTCTTGAGGCCGCCATTGAAAATGCTGGCATCAACGGAGTGCTCGATACCGATTCGTTATATTCTCTGAAGAACCAAACGTCTCTGGCTGATTACGACCACCCTGATAATATCGAGGATTCCACGCGGATGGAGCAGAGCCTTAAGCCTCAAAGCAAGGCGTGGGGTTCCGCGAATTATCTTACCCAGGCTGATGTTCTCCAGGCAATCGGATCCAGCTTGTCAGCTCGGTCGGATACCTTTGTGATTCGGACCTATGGAGAGTCGGTCGCCATGAATGGCAAGGTGCAGGCAAGGGCGTGGTGTGAAGCCGTGGTGCAGCGTATGCCCGTGCCGGTGCGTCCCGACGCCTCGGGAATTAATCCGGAGAAAGAATCAGGGCTCCCAAATTTTGGGAGAAGATTCATTGTGCAAAGCTTCCGTTGGCTCTCTCCTCAAGAAATTTAAGAATCAATTTTGAAATAACCGATGAAACCAGTGGCCCTTATTTTGCTCAGTCTGTCCTTGTCGGTTTTTGCGCAAGAGGCATCGCACAAGCACATGCGCTTTATTCCCCTGGGTGATTTGCCTCCTCACAGGGAAACGATTAGAAATGGAGTGCGAATTCAATTTCCTCCGCCCCCGGGAACCGTTCCTCCCAAGCCGACTACTCTGGCCCTTGATCCCAAAGAAGGTAGGGATGTCCCTCTTCGGCTCAAGGAATTCACCAAGTGGGCATCCATCAATCCCACGGCAGGAGGAGTGAAGATTTTTCAGGGAAAACAGATCGGTGGCAAGCCATGGATTTCTTCACGCTTTTCATCGAAAGCACAAAGCCTGGGAGTCCTCTATGCGGATCACCAAAATAAAAATTGGTTTAATCCCAAGATGATGATGGTTCCGGATGATTTGTCGATATTCCCTCTCGGGTCTATTCGTTTTGTGAACGTCTCACACTGCTCCGCTCTGGTGAGGTTCGGGAATGAAAAGGCGGATGTTATTGCCCCTGGAAAAGTATTGCTGAAGAAATTGAAACAGGGGAACCATCCTGTTCTTGCGGGGTATCTTGTTCCCGGCAAAAACAATGTCCGGGAAGTGATTTTTCAGAATGAGCTGATGATGAAGCCGAAACAACGGATTCAGGCATTTTTCTATCAGGCGCAGGGAAAGAATCCCCGGAAAGCGGTCAAATTTTTCCATCGCGGTGAGCTTTACGTGCCACCACCCAAGCTCAAAAAGGATGCTGCCGTGGCTGGAGGCTAGGTAATTCCATGAAATCGTAGGGGATGCGGAAACAAATTCCGCCATCCTTGACGGGGGACGGCTTCCCTGCATAATGCCGCCGTTTTCCCAGCCAAGAAGGCTTGGGAAATCACTTACAACCTAATTACTAGGACAGACCCATGGCAAATTATGCAATTAACGGATTCGGTCGTATCGGCCGGATGGTGCTTCGCGCAATGAACGACGACGAACTTAAGAAAGTCGTCGCTATCAACGACCTCACCGACAACAAGACTCTCGCCCACCTTTTGAAATATGATTCTTCCCAGGGTCAGTTTTCTCGTGAGGTTTCCTACGACGACGACTACATCATTGTCGACGGTCACAAGATTCACGCCACCGCCGAGCGTGATCCTGCGAACCTCCCATGGGGTGAGTGGAATGCCGACATCGTTCTCGAGTCCACTGGATTCTTCGCCAGCCGCGAAGGTTCTTCCAAGCACATTTCTGCCGGAGCCAAGAAGGTTCTCATTTCCGCCCCTGCCAAAGATCCCGATCTTACGATGTGTCTCGGCATCAACGACAGCGAGTATGACGCTGCGAACCATCACATTGTTTCCAACGCGTCCTGCACCACTAATTGCCTGGCTCCTCTTGCCAAGGTTCTCAACGACAAGTGGGGCCTCAAGCGTGGCTTCATGAGCACTATTCACTCTTACACTGGAGACCAGCGTCTTCTCGATGCGCCGCACGAAGATCTTCGGCGCGCTCGTTCCGCTGCTGAGAACATTGTGCCTTCTTCGACCGGTGCGGCCCGTGCGATTGGCCTCGTCATTCCCGAGCTCAATGGAAAACTTAACGGGGGTGCTTTCCGTGTTCCTACTCCAACCGGATCATTGACTGATCTTGTTGCCGAGCTTGAGTCCGAAGCAACTGCCGAGGAAATCAACGCAGCTTTTAAAGAAGCTGCCGAAGGGCCTCTCAAGGGAGTTCTCCACTACAGCGAGATGCCTCTCGTCCTTCAGGATATCGTGGGTGATCCTCACTCCTCGATTTTCGATAGTGGCCTGACCACCGTCATCGGTGGCAATATGGTGAAGGTTTGCTCATGGTATGACAACGAGTGGGGTTACTCCAACCGCGCTGCTGACGCCATGAAGATGCTCGGCGACTCCCTCTAGGGTTTCCCGAAATTTCAAGAAACCCGGCTGAGCAATCAGTCGGGTTTTTTTCATTCTCCATCCCTCTTGTGAGATGGTGGTTTTTTGTGGTTATCGAGCTTATCGCTTCAGCCAAAATTGAGCCCATTTTTGGAGGAGGAGCTTTTTGAATGGCTTGTTGGAGCAGGGCAACTTCCATGGGGATAAGTTGCTTGGTTAGTTTTTTGCTACCCGAGCGATCAGTGATTTTCGATTGAAAAAATTGACGACGGAGCGGGTAGCGGGATCTGGATAGGGCAAAATTGGGTGGGAATTCCGCCCAGACTCTTTTTTTATTGGACAGAACCGTCGATGGGAGATAATCCCCGCCCGCGCGCAAGCGTATCCCCATAAATTTATGGCAGCGTAGCTCAGGGGTAGAGCAGAGGACTCATAAGCCTTTTGTCGGCGGTTCAAATCCGCCCGCTGCTACCATTATTTTGAAAGCCTCAATTCCTTCAGGAGTTGGGGCTTTCTCTTTAGTTGACCACGCTGAAGCTGAAGCCTCTGGCGGCGCGGGAATATTTCCCCTCGGCTGCTTTTTCGTGCCCGGAGATGGATTTGAAGGACTTCGGGCGCTTTTGCTTGAAGGTCCAGGTAGGCTTTGGCTGGTAATTCCGCTTAAGGAGAAAGGCCAATAGCGCGAGAAAAATGGCGAGAGGGGACTTCTGCGAGGTCGGATGGCGAATTTAGGATGTGGAAGAGGGGCTCGCAAACAGAAAATCAGGGCTGGAAGGAATTTAGTTAAGACACCTTAAATAAATGAAATGAGGGCGACTGTTGCTGGTAGTGGCGGTGAATTCTTCCTAATCGATTCATTTACGGCGTGTTGAGTAAGGGGTAGGGGGGTGTTGATAGTGCTCGTGAAAAATTTTCACCTAATTTTGTAAAAACGCCTTGCCAGATGCTCTTTTATTCCTAGAGTCGCGCCCCCAAATCGGGCCTGGAGATAAAAAATTCCCATAAGAATCAATGATTCAGGCCCTTTATCAGGTTTTCAACTATCGGGTGCACACCGGAAAAATGGCTCTTGCGAGGAATCTCGCTGAGTTTCCCGGCGACCCTCCGGTTGAGAATCAGCAACACACTTTCTTTCCTCAGAAAACTTCATTTAAACAAACCCGCTTAACCGCCATCCCAAAACGATCGCATTATGCCTACAATTAACCAACTCGTCCGCAAAGGTCGGAAAAAAGCAGTCACCAAGTCGAAGTCACCGGCTCTGAACAACTGCCCACAGCGTCGTGGGGTTTGTCTGCAAGTCTACACCCGCACACCTAAGAAGCCAAACTCTGCTCTCCGTAAGGTGGCCAAGGTTCGTCTTACCAATGGATACGAAGTCATCGCCTACATCGGTGGTGAAGGCCACAACCTCCAGGAGCACTCCATCGTATTGATTCGCGGTGGTCGTGTGAAGGATTTGCCAGGTGTCCGTTACCACATCGTTCGCGGGTCACTCGATACCCTCGGAGTCACCGGCCGGATGCAAGGTCGTTCCAAGTATGGCGCCAAGCGTCCTAAGAAGGGTTAATTTCATCATTTTACTAATTTTAAACTAACGAACCCATGGCTCGCAGAAAAAGAGTTTACACCAAGCCTGAGAAGCGTGATCCGAAATTTGACAGCCCCGTTGTTGGCCGTCTCATTAGTAAGGTCATGAAGGATGGAAAACGTTCCCTTTCGGAGCGTATCGTTTATGCCGCGATTGATCGCGCTAACGAAGGCACCGACACCATCGATCCTCTCGAAATCCTCACTCGTGCGATTGAGAACGCCAAGCCTCGCGTCGAGGTGAAGAGCCGCCGCGTCGGTGGAGCTACCTATCAGGTGCCTCTTGAAGTGGATGCCGCTCGTTCCGAGTCACTTGGAATGCGTTGGATCATCAATTTTGCCCGTGCCAAGAAAGGCACTCCGATGCATGTCGCCCTCGCTAACGAGATCAAGGACGCCGCCAACAATACTGGCAACTCCGTTCGCAAGCGTGACGACGTTCACAAGATGGCCCAGGCCAACCGCGCCTTCGCCCACTTCCGCTTCTAAGTTAATTTTATAGGGAAGCTCCCCACAGCCCGAAAGGGTCACTCATCATGTCTAAAGTCGCATCCATTCCACCTCGTCCCGTCCCGCTTGAGCGGACACGGAACATTGGGATTGCGGCGCACATTGATGCCGGGAAGACCACCTTGACCGAGCGGATTCTTTTCTACACCGGAATGATCCATCGGATCGGTGAGGTTCACGATGGTGCCACCACTACTGATCACATGGAGCAGGAGCGCGAGCGGGGGATTACCATCACCTCCGCTGCCGTGACTTGCACCTGGAACCAGCGCCCTGAAGAGGGTGTTTCCAAGCTCTTCCCGGAATCCAGCCAGCGCATCAACATCATTGATACCCCTGGCCATGTTGATTTTACCGCTGAAGTTGAACGTTCGCTCCGTGTTTTAGACGGAGCGATTGTTGTTTTCTGCGGGGTCGCCGGAGTGCAGCCGCAATCTGAGACTGTTTGGAGACAAGCAACCAAATACAATGTTCCACGGATCGTGTTCGTCAATAAGATGGACCGTGTTGGAGCCGACTTTGGCAATGTTGTCGAAGAAGTGCAGAAGAAACTCGGCGTAAGAACGGTTCGCATTCTAATCCCAATTGGTTCCGAAGAGAATCTCCAGGGCCAGATCGACGTTCTTAACAAGAAAGCCGTTCTTTATACCGACGATGATGTTCTCGGTTCGACCTATACTCTCGCCGATCTCACCGAAGATCAGCTCTTGATTGCCGAGGACGCCTATTCCGAAATTCTCGAAGCAGTCGCTGATGTTGATGAGCAAGTGGGGGAGCAGTTCCTCATGGAGGAGCCCATCACGGTTGCTGATCTCAAAGCCGGCCTTCGCCGTGCCACGATCGCCAACGACCTCGTGCCTATCGCGGGAGGTTCTGCTTTTAAAAATAAAGGCGTCCAATATCTCCTCGATGCCGTCGTTGATTACCTTCCAAGTCCGCTCGAAATTTCGGCAGCCACCGGAATGGATCCCAAAAACGAAGAGAAGTCCGTTGAGGTGAAAACCTCCGACTCTGAAAAGTTTTGTGCTCTCGCTTTTAAACTCTGGGGAGACAAATATTTCGGCAAACTTGTCTTCTTCCGTGTTTACTCTGGCACCGTCTCCAAGGGGGATATGATCTACAACCCACGCACTCAACAAAAGGAGCGCGTGGGTCGTTTGATTCAAGTCCAAGCCGATAAGCACGAAGAGATCGAAACCTGCTTTGCTGGTGACATCGCCGCTCTCGTTGGTCTCAAGAATGTCCAGACCGGAGACACTCTTTCGCATCAGCAGGCTGGCATTCTTCTTGAGCCACCAAGTTTCCCCGAGCCCGTCATTTCGATGGCTGTTGAGCCACGAACCAAGGCGGACTCGGACAAGATGGTCGTCGGGCTTGACCGCCTCTCTGATGAAGATCCGACTTTCGTCGTTCACAAGGACGAGGATACCGGACAAACCATCATCGCGGGCATGGGTGAGCTTCACCTCGAGGTTATCATCGATCGCCTCAAGCGTGAGTTCGGAGTGCAAGCCAATGTTGGTAAGCCTCAGATCGCTTACCGCGAAACCATCACTTCCAAAGCTGCTGGAGAAGGGAAATTCATTCGCGATGCGGCCACTGGCGGCAAGAGTATGTATGGCCATGTGATTCTCGAAGTGACTCCCAACGATTCAGGGAAGGGGATTACCACTGAAAACTCGGTAACCGCCGGGGCTATTCCCAAGGAGTATATCGACTCAGTGATGAGCGGAGTTTCCGAAGCAATGACCAATGGTCAAGTCGCCGGCTTCCCGGTTGTTGACGTTCACGTGAATGTTCAAAACGGCTCCTTCCACGAAGTCGATTCCAACGACAACTCCTTTAAGATTGCGGCTATCTTCGCAATTAAAGACGCCTTCGAAAAGGCCTCGCCAATTCTTCTCGAACCCATTATGGATGTCGAAATTGCGACACCTGACGAGTTCCAAGGAGACATCATGGGTGACCTGAATCGCCGTCGTGGCCAGATTCAGGAGATTGTCACCAAAGGCCCTGTCGCCAATGTCTCCGCCAACGTCCCACTTGCCGAAATGTTCGGCTATTCCACGGACGTTCGCACCCTTTCATCCGGTCGTGCTTCCTACACCATGGAGCCGAGCAGTTTTGAGGAAGTTCCTCGCAACATCGTTGAGAAACTCGTCGCCGAACGCGGAGGCGGTTACTAAGAAAAAATCATCAACCAAGATACCTTTCCATCATGAATCAGAAAATCCGCATCCGCCTCCGCGCATTCGACCACCGGGCCATCGATCGCTCCACCGTCGAGATTGTCGAGACCGCCAAGCGCACTGGAGCCAAAGTCGCCGGCCCTGTCCCTCTGCCCACCCGGATTGAGAAGTTCTCAGTCAACAGCTCGGTTCACGTGAGCAAGAAAGCTGCCGACCAGTTCGAAGTTCGTACTCACAAGCGCCTTCTCGACATCGTCGATCCAACCGCCCGCACCGTGGACGAGCTCAAGAAGCTCAATCTTCCCGCCGGTGTTGATATTCAGATTCACATTTAATTTTTCACTTTAACTTCCAAACGGAACCAGACCCATGTCACTCGGAATCCTCGGTAAAAAAGTCGGTATGACTCGCGTTTTTGACGCAGAGGCAGGCTGCATGATCCCCGTCACTGTCGTCGACGTGAACGGAAACGAATTTCTCCAGGTTAAGACCTCAGAGAAGGACGGCTACTCCGCCATTCAGGTCGCTTATGACGACCAGAAGGAGAAGCGCCTCAACCTTCCTGAGCGCACTCACCAGGCCAAGAACGGCGCCACTGTTGCCAAGAAGCTCGTCAAAGAGTTTCGCTTCGACAGCGACGCAGATATCCCTAGCAAAGAAGACGGGCATCCCGGCGCCAACATCTTCGAAGCCGGACAGTGGGTCGATGTCATCGGCACCACCAAAGGTAAGGGCTTTCAGGGTAACGTGAAGCGCCATGGCCACAATGGTCAACCCGACGGTCACGGTCACATGATGCACCGCAGAACTGGTGCCATTGGTGCCGGCTCGACTCCCGCTCGTGTTTGGAAAAACCAGAAGATGCCAGGACACGACGGTGTTCGTCAGCGCACCACGCAGAATCTCAAAATCGTACAAGTCCGTCCTGAAGACGGAGTCATCCTCATCTCCGGCGCCATCCCCGGGCCAACGACCGGCTATGTCACCGTTCGTCCTGCCCTCAAAAAGTCGGCCGCCAAGTAAACCATTTAGATTGATAGAAAGAACCTGATCCATGTCAGCATTCACAATCCAAGACGCTCAAAGCGCCAATATTCAACTGGTCTCGGACGAGTCCAAGGGAAGCCAGGCTGTGCACGACCTCGTCGTTGCCTACCAGGCCAACCGCCGCTCTGGAACCGCTCAAGCCAAGACCCGTGGAGAAGTCAACGGAACCGGCAAGAAGATGTATCGCCAGAAAGGCACCGGTAACGCCCGTCACGGTGATCGCAAAGCCCCGATCTTTGTCGGTGGTGGTGTCGCCTTCGGCCCCCGCAATCGTTCCTACGCCAAGACCGTTCCCAAGAAAGTCCGCACTCTCGCTCTGCAGCGCGTTCTTGGTGATAAGGTTAACGAAGGAGCGATCTTTCGCGCTGCTTCTCTCGATGTAGAGTCCGGCAAGACCAAGGATTTCGTCGCCGCGCTTAAGGCAGTGACCGAGGCCAAGAAAGTCCTCGTCATCGGCGGAGAATTCACTGATCGAACCTACTATGCAGCCCGGAACGTTCAGTCCGCTCTTTTGCAGACCGCCGAGTCTGTCAACGTCGAGCAGATCCTTCATAGCAATGCGGTCATTATCCTTGATGACGCTATTGAAACCCTCGCTAATCGCACCGCCTAACCTGACACAGTCATGAGAGACATTTACCAAGTCATTGATACCGTTCGCATGTCCGAGAAGGCTGCCCTTCTTCAGGAGAACGACAACACTTACACCTTCAAGGTTGCCCAGGGCGCCAATAAGATCGAGATCAAGCAAGCAGTTGAAAAGCTCTTCAAGGTCAAGGTCCTGGACGTTCGCACCAGCAACTACGCAGGAAAGGCCAAGCGCCGCCGTCGTGCCGACGCCGGACGCACCGCAAGCTGGAAGAAAGCAATCGTCCGTCTCAAGGATGGTGACTCCCTCGACCTCATTTAATTTTCAATTCTCCCTTATTTAGGAATCTCAGTCAGAAAGGATCATTCCAATGCCACTGAAAAGTTTTAAGCCCGTTACTCCCGCGAATCGTTACAAGATGCTTCCGGGGTTCGACGAAATCACCAAGTCCAAGCCTGAAAAAAGCCTCCTCGAAGTCAAAAAGCGCTCCGGGGGCCGCAACAATCAGGGTCGTATCACCTGTCGCCACATTGGAGGGGGACACAAGAAGAAGTATCGTCTCGTCGACTTCAAGCGCACCAAGCGTGACCAGGTTGCTGAAGTTGTCGGTATCGAATACGATCCCAACCGGACTTGTCGTATCGCTCTTCTGAAATACGAAGACGGAACCAAGAGCTACATCCTCGCTCCATCCGGTCTTACTGATGGTGACAAGGTCGTCTCCGGTGAATCTGTCGAGCCCAAGGTTGGTAACGCCATGCCTCTGAAGAACGTTCCTCTCGGAACCGCCATTCACAACATCGAACTCCGCCCCGGATCAGGTGGTAAGGTTGCCCGCTCTGCCGGACAGCAAGCCATTCTCCAGTCCCGTGAAGGAGGATACGCCTTCATCAAGATGCCTTCCGGCGAACTGCGCAAGTTCCACGAAGAAAGTTACGCGACCATCGGAACCGTTGGAAATCGTGACCACATGAAGGAAATTTCCGGTAAGGCCGGCCGCACACGTTGGCAGGGCAAGCGCCCAAGCGTTCGCGGAATGTGCATGAACCCCGTCGATCACCCGAACGGTGGTGGTGAGGGTAAGTCCAAGTCCGGTGGTGGTCGTCAGCACCTCAAGTCTCCTTGGGGACACGTCAAGGGTCAGAAGACTCGTAAGAAGCACAATCCTACCGACTCCTTCATCATCGAAGATCGTCGTAAGAACAAGCGAAAGTAGACCTCTTTCCTAACCAATCATTAACCATTTTCCATTATGGCACGTTCACTGAAAAAAGGCCCATACGTTGATCAAAAGCTTCTCGCCAAGATCGATGCCTCTGTCGAATCCGGCAACAAGAAGCCCATCAAAACCTGGAGCCGTCGCTCCATGATTACTCCTGACTTCGTCGGTCAGACCTTCGCTGTTCACAACGGCAAAACCTTCGTCCCTGTTTTCGTTTCTGAAAACATGGTAGGCCACAAGCTGGGTGAGTTTTCTCCCACCCGTATCTTCAAGGCCCACGGCGGTATTGGTAAGAAGTAATCTCCTTAAGAAATTTCCATCATCTCTCTCCTCATGCTTCTCTCATTTAACAGCGCTCTTGCCAGCGGATTGCTCCTTCTCGGAGTATTCGGCAGCACCGCTGTTGCCCAAGATGAGGTGAAGGGGATTGTTGAACTTGAGCGCGAAAATCGTCTCCTGAAGCTTCAGGTCGATAATCTCTCGGTTAGCCTCGGTGCCGCTTTGGCTCGTGAGGGGACCAAGACCGCATCACTCAAGGACGTTAAGCAACGGCTTGCTCTTTTCGGGAAGGATTTCTTTGAAGATGCCGACACTAAGTTGCGCCACGCCGTTTCCGACTATCAGGTTGCCCGGGAGAATCTCACTGAACTTGAGAATGCTACCTTCGACCTGATACCAGCTATTAGAAACTACCTTCGCACCGCCGTTGCATCGGATCCCGATGCCCGTGCCGATGTAGAGGTGAAAATCCGCGAGCTCGAAGTTGCTCTGGGCCAGCGCCAGCAGCCTAAGCGCAAAATTGAGCAGGGGACCGCTCAAGAAGCCCGTATAGTAACTATTGACTCCAACACCGGACTCGTCGTAGTGAATGCCGGCCACGATGCGGACCTCAACGTCGGGATGCGTTTTCGTGTCGAACGTTCCGGAACTCATATTGGTGACGCCATCGTCGCCGCCACCCGACCTGATGTCAGCGGATTGCTGATGCAGTCACTGACAAATCAAGACAATCAGGTGCGCCCAGGCGACACCGCTAAACTTATTCTCAACAACTGAACCGCAAAACTGATGCAAGTTCGCTCGACCACCAAATACGCTCGGATTTCTCCGAAAAAGATGCGCGACGTCGCTCGTGAAATTCAGGGACTCGCTGTCTCCGAAGCTCTCGATGCTCTGACATATACTCCCCGTAAGGCTGCACACCTGATCGGGAAAACTCTCAAAAGCGCGATCGCAAACGCCGAGAACAATCACGAACTCTCCGCTGACGAATTGATCGTCGGGGAAGCCGTCATTGGGGAAGGGCCAACCCTCAAGCGTTTCAAGCCGCGTGCCCGAGGATCCGCAGGAGCCATTCGCAAGCGCACCAGCCACATTTTCATTACTCTCACCGATGAGTTCGAAGCTCCCGAGGAGAAGAAGCGTTCCGGCAAAGCCAAAAAACGTGACACCGCGAAGCCCATGTTTGGACAGGCCAAGGCCGCTCCCGCCAAGGAAGAGCCTGTCGCCGAAGAGGAAGTTGTCGAAGAAGAAGCCGCTGAAGAAGTGGAAGCCACCGAAGAATCAACCGAGCCTGCCGCCGAGTAAGCCAATTAATCATTTTACACCTTAAAAATCATGGGACAAAAAGTTAATCCAATCGGGTTTCGCCTCGCAGTCAACAAAGACTGGCGCTCCAAGTGGTATGCCGAAGGCAAGGACTACACCACCAAGCTTCACGAAGATCTGAAGATCCGTAAGTATATTGCTGGGCGCCTTCAGACCGCTGCTCTTTCCAAGATCGTTATCGAACGTGCCTGGAACAGCGTCCGCATCACTCTTCATACCTCACGTCCCGGACTCGTCATTGGACGTAAGGGATCTGAGATCGAGAAGATGACCAATGATATCAGTAAGATCTGTAACGGATCGCAGGTGAAAATCGACATCATCGAGATTCGTAAGCCTGAGCTTGATGCCCAGCACGTTGCCGAGCAGGTCTGCATCCAGCTTGAGCGTCGTATCGCTTTCCGCCGCGCCATGAAGCGTTCCATCCAGACTGCCATGGATTTTGGTGCCAACGGCATCCGTATCCGCTGCGCAGGTCGCCTCGGTGGAGCTGATATCGCTCGCGCCGAGTGGTATCGCGAGGGTAAAGTCCCTCTTCAGACTCTCCGCGTTCCCATCGATTATGGATTCGCCGAAGCCAAGACCGTATACGGAATCATTGGTGTGAAGTGCTGGATCAACAAAAACGAAGATTCTGACAAGGGTTCACGCCCTCCGGGTCATGATCGTCCTCGTCGCCGCGGCCCGGGAGGCCCCGGTGGTGACCGCCGCGGAGGTGGTGGTGGAGATCGTCGCGGAGGCGGCGGTGGCCCAGGCCGTCCCGATAATAATTCTAACAAGCCCGCCGACGCTCCAGCGACACCCGCTTCCTAGTCCGGCACCTTATTTAACCACAAAATTTTAGGAGGATAGAATCATGCCTTTAATGCCCAAAAGAACCAAGTTCCGGAAGTCCCATCGTGGGAGCCGGAGTGGTAATGCACAGCGCGGAACGAACGTAAGCTTCGGTGACTTCGGTCTCCAGGCCGTAGGGCGCGCATGGATGACCAACCGCCAGATCGAGGCTTGTCGTGTCACCATTAACCGTTTTCTCAAACGTAAAGGTAAGACCTGGATTCGGGTTTTTCCTCACAAGTCAATTACTCGTCGTCCACCTGAAACTCGTATGGGTAAGGGTAAAGGCTCTGTTGATGCCTGGGTCGCCGTGATCCGTCCTGGCGCCATGCTTTTCGAAGTAGGTGGTGTCCCTGAGTCCCAAGCTCGTGAGGCCATGCGCCTTGCTTCCTATAAGCTTGGATTTGAAACCCGCTTTGTTTCCCGCAGCAAGCACTGATCCTAACCAATCGAAAGGAATTCTGTCATGCCACAGCCAAAATTTAAAGAAATCGCAGAGCTCAGCTCTGATGAACTTCAGTCCCGCCTGCAAGAACTTAAGCAGGAGGCTCTTACTCTCCGTATTCAGCAGGCCACCGGCCAGCTCGAAAACACCGCCCGTCGTCGTATGGTCCGCCGCGAAATTGCTCGTGTCATGACCACTCTCAATCAACGCAAGTCTGCTTAGTTCCTGAGCTATCCAACCATTTAACTTATTTCCAAAATGAACGAAGATCAGGAAAATACCGCCGCTGCCGAAGCCGCTCCTGCTGCCAAAACCGACTTTGTGCCTTCCGAGGCCAAAGAAGGAAAAAACCAGAAGGTCCGTGTGGGCATCGTTAAATCGACCAGCATGAACAAGACAATCGTTGTCGAATACGTCAACCGCGTCCCGCACCCCAAGTTCAAGAAGATCATCAAGCAGTCGAAGAAGTTCTACGCGCACGATGAGAAGAGCGAAGCTGCCGTCGGAGACAAGGTCCGCATTCAGGAGACCAAGCCAATTTCAAAACTCAAGCGTTGGGAACTCGTTGAAGTTCTCGTTCATTAATCGAACTGCGGAATGCTCCGTAATCATTACCTTTAATCCCACGATACCTATTCAGCCATGATCCAGATGGAATCAAAAATCGAGGTTGCCGATAATACCGGCGCCCGTCAGGCCAAGATGATCGGTGTGATCGGCAAGCGGACCAAGTCTGCTCGCGTCGGCGACATCATCACTGCTCACATTCGTGAGTCCATACCCACCGCTTCTGTGAAGAAGGGCAGCGTCGTCAAGGCGGTTGTCGTTCGCACCGCTTATCCCGTTCGTCGTGCTGATGGCTCTGTTCTTCGATTTGATTCGAATGCAGTGGTCATCATCGACAAGGACGGCAATCCAAAGGGAACCCGCATATTCGGACCCGTTGCCCGTGAGCTTCGCGAAAAGAACTTCATGAAGATCGTATCCCTCGCTCCCGAGGTGCTCTAGTTCCACCAACCCTCAATTTTTCGAGATATGAAAATCAAGACTCACGTAAAAAAAGATGACGAAGTCGTCGTCATCTCCGGTAACCACAAAGGAAAACAGGGGACTGTTACCTCCGTGAATGCAGCCAAAGAGCAGGTCATCGTCGAAGGTGTCCGCAAGATCAAGAAGGCCATGCGCCGTACCGAAGAGAACCAGGATGGGGGAATCGAGGAGCAGGACGGCCCCATTCACATTTCCAATGTTAAAAAAATCTAGGTCAGACTTCCTGACTATGTCAGGAACCCGACCAACCCGCGCGCTTAAGCACGTTTAACCAAACGCTGACCCGCCAGAAACAATGAAACCAACACTCCAAAGCCGTTACGAGGAGACGCTTGCAAAAGCTCTCCAGGAAGAACTCGGCTTCAAAAACGTTAACGAGGTCCCGCGCCTCGAGAAAATCTCGGTCAACAGTCATGTTGGTCACTACGCCAATGAGCGAAAGGCTGCCGTCGAAGACGCTGTCCAGGAAGTCTCCAAGATTACCGGACAGAAGCCATCCGTCGTATACGCTCGCAAGAGTGTGGCGAACTTCAAAGTTCGTGAAGGCGAAGCCGTCGGAGCCCGTGTCACCCTTCGCGGTGCACACATGTGGGAATTCCTCGACCGCTTCATCAACATCACCTGCCCGAACATTCGTGACTTCCGCGGTCTTCCATTCAAGTCCTTTGATGGGCGTGGAAACTACGCCGTTGGATTCTCGGACCAGTCGATCTTTCCTGAGATCGAACTCGATCAGATCAAACGCCAGATTGGCTTCGACTTCATCTTCGTGACATCTGCGAAGTGTGATGCTGATGCCAAAGCCCTCCTTAAGGCACTTGGGATGCCCTTCCGTGACAACGTGAAGGAAGAATCCGCTGCCTAAACCCACGAACTGGAAAATACAGAATCATGGCAACTCTTACTGACCCTATCGCAGATTTCCTCATTCGCTTGAAGAATGCCTCGCGCGCGAACAACGACTCGTTCCGCGCCCCGCACTCTCGGCTTAAGACGGAAATCGCCCGTATCCTTAAAGAAGAAGGTTACATCTGGAACTATGAAGTCGACACCACCGGGAAATTCCCCGAGCTCGTGGTGAAGACCAAGTTCGTTGACGGTGTGCCGGCCCTTACTGACCTCAAGCGGGTCTCCAAGTGTGGTCGTCGCAAGTATACCGGATCCCAGGAAATTCCCCGCGTTCTCAATAACATGGGTATTTCCATCCTCTCCACCTCGAAAGGTGTGATGACCGGGCATCAGGCACGAAAAGACAAAGTCGGTGGCGAGATTATCGCCTTCGTTTGGTAGAAACCCCTAACTCAGAAAACAGAACCATGTCACGAGTAGGACTCAAACCCATCCCCGTAGTCGATAAGGTCAGCCTTAGCATCGACGGGCAGAACGTTACCGTCGATGGACCCAAGGGAAAACTAGCCATTGAGCTTCCGGAAGGAATCACCATCAAGCAGGACGAGAAAGAAATTACCGTGGAGCGCTCCAGCGAGTTGCGTCACGTGCGTGCTCTTCACGGAACATTCCGCAGCCTGATCAACAATCTCCTTATCGGCGTTTCCGCAGGATTCGTCAAAGAGCTCGAGATTCAAGGTGTTGGTCTCCGTGCTGCTGTTAAGGGCAAGAACCTTGATCTTAGCCTCGGTAAGTCACACCCCATCCTTCATCCCATTCCCGAAGGTCTCAAAGTTGAGGTCACCGAGAATACCAAGATCAAGGTTGAGGGAGTTGACAAGCAACTCGTCGGTCAGTTCGCTGCCGAAGTGCGTGCTTACTATCCACCCGAGCCATACAAGGGCAAAGGTGTCCGCTATGTTGGTGAATACGTCCGCCGCAAAGCCGGTAAGTCCGTTAAGTAAATCCTGACGAAACCAAAGAACTTCATACTACAATGAGCACTCTCAATCGAAAGGAACTCCGCCGCAAGGTGCACCGCCGCATTCGGAAAAAGATCTCCGGAACTGCCGAGCGTCCCCGCCTTGCTGTTCACTTCTCAAATAAAAACGTTTACGCCCAGATCATCGATGATGTCGCGGGTAAGACTCTCTGTTCCGCCTCGACTCTTGATAAGGAGATCGAAGCGACCGGAGCCAGTAAAGCAACCGGTGAAGCC
>NHEN01000124.1 GCA_002172625.1 Verrucomicrobiaceae bacterium TMED86
CGATGTAGCAGAACGGGATGTGCCACGCTCGTAGATGCCTGCTATAAACCTCATGTGACCAACGTTGTTTGCCAACGGGTCGCCAATGACTGACTCAAACGCTCTGAAACACGGAGAATAACCTTGGGCGATATTGCTCTGGGGTGTACTTAAATTGATGAAGGTCGTCGGAACCCACTCCGGCGGCCTTTTTCTGTTTCAGCTCTGTCGCCCCAAGTGCAATGAGATCAAAGGGTTGGCGAAATTCGACCGCCAGTTCGCCGTTACCCCACGTCGAGTTCGATAGCACAAAATCGAGTAATCGACGTTTCTCACTCGCGGCCTGCCTATCGAAGAGTTCTGCCGCTCGATTGGCCAGTTCGAGAATTGCGATGCCCTCCTGAAGGTAGCTCTGATTCGCTTGCTCGTGCTGTTCGAGGTTCTGTCGAACGGTAGCCTGTTCTTGCCGCCACTCGGCTGACTTCTGGTCGAAGAATTCATCTGACCCGCGGCCATCAGGCGAACGCTTACGCAGATAAAAGTACTTGCGACCGCCGGCTCATTTTTCCCATGCCACTTTGGACTACATCCTTCGAGAGTCCCTTTCGCTAAAATCCAGATCCAAGCCATTTGACCTTTGGCTGCACGAGGAACGAATAGAACCTTTGGTCACTGTCAAAATATGGATGTCAAAGCATCCTGTTCGAATCCGGCTCCCGCAACTTCAGCCCCACGGTAGCAAAACGACGCGACCGTGGGTTTTTTCATGCGTCGATGGAGAGATAGAGCCGCTTATTCCCCGATTTACAGAGGGTTTGCGACGGTGGTTGGGGGGTGGGAGTCTCTCTCTCCCGACGTCGCGCGGGGCCCGGTCTATTCACACGCCTGACGCCCGCGCAAAGCAAAGCTCAGCAAAACTCAGCAAAGCAAAGCTCAGCTCAGCTCAGCTCGCAGCACTAAGACAACCTTACCGCTTCGAGTATCGCGATAAACCAGCATTCTCCATACAGATTCCAGGAGAGTTTTCCCGAGGGAAGCCGACTGGTGGCAGCGTGTTACATGCCAAGAAAGCGTTCAACACGCTTTCCATCACCATCAGCCAAGCTGAAGATCCCGAACAAGCCGCCAAGCAGTACGTGGAAACGCTGTAACGGATCAGTAATGGCACGGCTGCAATAGTTGAGCAAAGCGACACCAAACTTCCCGATGGAATTCCGGCGTTGGAGTTCGTCGCAACTTGGGTGACCAAACAGAACGCCAGGCAAATAACCCGGGCGTTGACCGCATGCAAAGACGGACACGCTGTGACGATAGCCACTCACACCTTGGAAGTGAGGCTGCCGTACAAGAGTTTCTTTTACACCCTGACGTTTGAGCCTAACGAGAGCATGGAGGATTAACCCCTCCGACCCCGCTTAGGATTTTTGGTCGTCATCGTTGGGAATTGGCAGGTTAATGCTCTGGGCACTTGTGCATTACACTCGTTACTTTTCGGCATCGACCAGATTCTGTTGAATGAATCCTATCTGTGTGGCTGTCAGAGAGTCTTTTATAATCTGGATTGCCCTTGTTTCGACGATGGCAGTCTGTATCTCGGTTTCGGCGAATTGGCCTCCCGCCTGCTGGAGTCTTCTCTCAACTACGGGCTCACCGGTTTTGATTGCGTCGAGAGCGAAGATCACCTGCGTACATCGCGACATTTTAGCCTGGCGCGTTCTAACCTGGCTACCGAGCAGTTGGTAGAGCTGGTGCTGCTGGGTTCGGTTGAGTGTATTCAGGAATGTACCGGTCATTTGTCCTCCTTTGCCGGCGTCTGATTTGCCTCCAAATAAGCCATTCGACCTCCCCGTGCTAGACGCAGCGTTTTGTGCTGCGGTGCCGGTGCAGTAACAGGCAGCCTTGTAGGCCAGTATTGCAATCGCTTCCTGATCCCTAGTGTCATATTTTGCCAGTGCGGCACGCACTTCGGCGATTGACTCGTTGTTTGTGCTGACTGCCGCCGGACTCGAACGAACCAGTAGCAGGAATTGTTTTTGTTCCTGCTTCAGTGATTTTGAGATTTCCGCAAAGACGCGGGCCTGGGCGATTGCGATGCTGATTTCCTTTTCACCCGTCGCTTTCGCTGCGTCGGCGAGTGATCGCTCAAAGATTCGCTTCGATGGATTTTCTACTAAGAGCGATTGCAGCATGGTGAGAACTTTCTCGCGAAGCTGTTCATACTCGGCTATTTCTGCTCTTTGGCCAGTAACAAGTTTGCCGAGTTGGCCTCGTTGTTCACCATCGAGTCGGCTCAAAACATAGAGGCCGATATCGGTTTCGGAGATCGTCGGGTCAGGTTGTACATCACCTTCGGCTGCCACGTTTTTGTCTTTCAGTCTTTGCATTGATCCGAAGTAATCGGCGATCGAAAGCAACGATGTCTTCGATTGAGACTGCGACCCGGCTATTTGTTCAAGGGCACGACCGCAAAGCGAATCGAGCAACTTGACTTCGTCTTTGGACAGTTGCTGAAAACCGGGTGGGAGATGAGCGGCATGTGACTCCTTTCCGTTTTTCGCTTCGCCGCCGCGCCCTTTCCGGCCGGCGCCTTTGCCGCCTTTCATTCCTTTACCACCTGCCTGTTTTTGAGCACCGCCCTGAATGCCTTTTTGAGCAAACGTAGTGCTCTGCAATGTGGGAACACACACGAAGGTGATGACAAGCAGCAGGATTGCGAAGAGTTTCATTGTCATCTCGAGAAAGAAGGTTCATGCAGGGCACGCATCTAGCGTGCTTGCTTCGATTGATGGTGAAGTTGCGAGTTGCCTCAAGTGCTGAGTCACAAACAGCAATGTCGGGGCAAGGATCAACACGATGGCAGTTGCGACCATCAAGCCGTACGCATGGCTGGTGGCCATAGGGATCAGGACGAGTGCTTGACGTTGCGTTTCCAATAAGATCGGTAAGACGCCTGCGAGGATAGCGCAAGGCCGCCTTTGCGTGAGTGTCCCTCTACTCTCGTCGGGAAGCCTCCATTTCTTCCGGCGTGATCTTGCCGTCTTTGTTGCGATCCATCTTGGCGAACATGCGTTCCGCGTTGCCGACGGCTTCAGTTCGTGTCAGGATGCCATCTCCATCACGGTCAATTTCTTTGGCGTGTCCTTTCAGGAAGCCGCCCATCGCACTACGTGATCCGCCGCGTCCGCTCAGTTCGGCAGCGCTTAGCTTGTCATCTCTGTCGGCGTCATAGCCCTCAAACGCTTTGGTGGCTTCGCCAACGATTTCGTCTCGGCTGATGATTTTGTTCTTATCCAGATCAATTTCGTCGGCATGAACCAGGATCCAAGGTTGCCGAGGACCATCACCTGGCTGCGGACCCCGCGGACCGGCTTGTCCCAGAGGCCTTTCACCACGCGGCCCACCACCTTCGCCACCGCGCCGTTGACCACCTGAACCTCGAAATTCATCTGCGGAAATCTGGTCATCCTTATTGGTGTCCAACTTGCGTAGTGCGGCTGAGGCTCCGCGGAGTTCGGCCTTGTCGATACGACCGTCGCCGTTTGCATCCAACGCCGCGACAATGGGATCACTACCAGCCCTTCCACCATCAGGACGTCCGCCGCCTTCGCTGCGACCTCGATTGCGTTGCGGATCGTTACCCATTGGACGCTCTGCATTTCGCCGACCGTCGCCACCTGCTCCTTGACGTGGTGTGTAGTTTTCGGTCTTCGTCCCCTGCGAAGAAACAAAATTAAAGGTCGCTGAACCATTATCGTTGACGGTGTATTCGACGGATCGCGGGTCACCAAAAACTTCATAACGCACAACGAAACTCCCCGGCTTCGGCGCCTCAAAACCGACGATCTTCGCCCCTTTCAAACCAGGGAGTGATGGCCGAACACCTTGTGCTCTCGGCTGCGGGTCAACTTGCCCGTTGAGTTCGACGACTTCGCCATAAAAACCTCCGTTCAAATACGGA
The DNA here is from genome assembly GCA_002172625.1 of Verrucomicrobiaceae bacterium TMED86. Taxonomy (GTDB): domain Bacteria; phylum Verrucomicrobiota; class Verrucomicrobiia; order Verrucomicrobiales; family Akkermansiaceae; genus SW10. The sequence goes on from NHEN01000124.1 coordinate 3,938, forward strand.
AACGTTTTTGTCGCGTGATAGTGATACTGGCCATCTGGTCCTTTGTGGCCGTTCAACCAATCGAGATTCGTTGGCGGTTTGCCGTTTGGATCGGTGTAGCCGTAGATCGGATAACCGTCGAGCGCTACAGCGATCGGATTTCCTGCACCGACCACTCTTTCCAGATGCACGGGGGCAATGTGATAGTGGTAATCATCCGCCCGGCCACAATGTCCACCCCACTGGTCGAGCTCACCGGCGAGCAACGTATCTGTTTTTCCGTTATTTTTGATCGGATTAAAGATCGGCACACCATTGACCGCCAAGGCGATGGCTCCACGAAAGAAGTGTTCCTTCGTTGACAATGGGTTCTTCGCAGGTACTGGCTGTAGTGGAATTCTCCATGCATTGCTGCCTGTGTACGACTGAGGCAGCGGAACCTGCTGTTGCCAGGCCGTGATGCCGGTCATCATCGAATGATCCGGCATGCCGTTGGACTCAACGTACAGGAAGTCGCGATCAAAACGGACGCTGACCTTATCTTTGAACGGATCGAACAGCTTTGCGATATCGGGCCGAGCCGTATCCTTTGTCCGACTTTGCACAATGAATTGAAGATTTGGCGTTTCGGTATTTAGTCGATTGACTCTTTGCTTTGTCTGAGGCGAAGGAGCATGCGAGTGTCCTTCGTGAGCGAGTAGCATTGTCGGAGACAGGCTTGCCGCCAACAGTAAGAAAGTTGAAATTCGGTGTGAGTGGTCCATGGCGTCTTTTCCACTGAACTGTGATTAATTGTAAGGTTCGCTTCTTAATTCGACCGGTTCGATCCTCGTTGCCCTCGGGTTCCACCTCCGCCTCGACGACCACCGCCTCCCCCGCTACGCTGCGGAACTACGTCGGTCAATCCACGAAAGTCGGGACGGTCTTTTCCATCGGGTGGCGATTTCACAACGGTGCGGAAGAGCACGAGGTTGTCGAGCTTGATATCGTCGGACCAAATGAATTTGGCTCCTGTGAAGTCATGTTCAAAGAATGGCTCTTTCGGCCCGACGACTTCCTCCGTGAATTCTTTGGCGCTCGGCCACTTGCTATCATCGAAGTCGATCGCGAACCAGTCCTTGGGGAGCGGGATGTTTTCGACGCGAGGATTCTTGACGTCGCCGTCGATCGGTCCCCATGAAAACTTCTTTGCTTTCCATGTGGCATTGGTCACGGTGCCGTCGCCCAGTTTCAGAATGAAGCCGCCGTCGCCAATATTTGTGTTGGCGTATTCCATGCCCGTTTCCGGATCCGCGTTGTCGATCCCCATGACTGCGATCGTCATGGGGTACGCTGGAAGCACATCCACCGAAACCACGTTGTGTGGCACGAAAGCAATCGAATCAACGGCCACCAACTCACCATTGACATAGAGTTTGAACGAGTTGTCCGCGTAGACATTCGCCTTGATGGTGTCTTCGATGCGAGGCTTGCGCGGTACTTGTTGTGCCAAGGACGTGGCATGGTATACAAGGGCGAAGCCAATCGCTCCCGCTATAAGTGCTTGGTTCATCATTGAGTATCTCTTGAGCTAAATCTTGCGTAGTTTGTCATTCGCTATACAAACATCGAGTCGAATGTCAGCCAACGAACCGTCAGAAGTGTGCAGATGAGGCATGCCCACCATGCTCCCTCCTTCGCGCTACGGTGTTGTCGCAGCGAATACAAAAGAAGCACGGCCATCAGCGTCACAAACGTCTTGAATGCGATCAGTCCCACAGCGTCATCAATCAATGCGGCACCAAGGGGATTCAGCTCTTTCATGTCGCCCGCAGCCCCGACAAGCATCGTCCAACTCAGATCAAGAGCGGACATTGCAGAGACAAGTGCCAGAGACCGAGTGACAACACAATTTGCAAACCCTTTCTCTGCTGATACCCCTTCCGAATCCGCCTTGCATTTCAGTAGATGTCCAAACGCCAAGACCACCAGCAGCATGCCTACCACAGATAGCGGGTAGGCACTCGATTGCAAAGTCATTCTGGCTGAGCTCTGACTGGCATAGCTTTCCTCAATGGTCCGTATCTCTGCCAGAAAATTGGCTGTTCGCTCACGTAGTTCCCGAGGGCAGTCGAAGTCTCTGACGAACACTTTCCAAACCTCTTGGTCGATGGACGCGCTATTCAGCCCCCTGACTCTTAGGTCGTGGATAAAAAATGAAGCTCTGGCTTCGTCATCGATCAGAACACTAAGCAAGTCATAGCTGTGTGCTTCGTAGATTAGCACAACGGGAGACCCTGCAAACAACACGACGACTCCACCGGTTTCGAGTGTCTCTCGTAGGATCCGAGTGGCTCGTTGCATCATCCGTCCATTGGCGAGCGACTTCTTGGTAGCGAGGCACTCGAATGACGACTGATCAAAAGGTAGATCGTTGATAAACAGTTGCTTATCATCGGTTCGAAATCGATAGGGGGCTTGGAGGTAGCGACCATCGACAAATACGAAGCCGCTCTCCACGACATTTTCGACGGTTGCACTGGCCGTATCGCGTTTCTCGTTGCTTGCAGTGTTTTCTTTGTCCGCTCCCGCGTCATCCTGTGCGTACGTCATTGAGACGAGAAGCAGCGAGGCGATCATGAAGAAACAACGAATCACCGGATTCCTCCCTGTTTCTTTCTGCTCCCGCTTTTCTGCGTCTTGTTGCGACCACCGCCGCCCTTGCGTGCGATCGGTGCTTTGCTCGGGTCATAGTTTGTATTTGGAGTCGCCATTTGCGCGTCAATATCGCGGAGGTACTTCACCAGCAGGCTATCTAATTCCTTCACTCGCTGAGGCATTCGCTGCGACAGATCATTTTGTTCTGAGACGTCCGCTTTGATATCGAACAATGCGAGCCGACCGTCTTCGTAGAACTTCATCAGCTTGTGATTGCCGAGGAACAGAGCCGAATGAGGACCGTCGCCGCCTTGATAGTGCGGGAAGTGAAATACCATTTCTTCGCGTGGGCGTTTGACGCTACCCCTGCCATCGCCAAGCAGGCCGGCAATGCTACCGCCTTCGATGCGCGGCGGCAATTTGGACACTGGAATCCCTGCCCATTCACAGTAGGTCGGATAGAAGTCGTAACCAACGACTCTTTCATGGCACCATGAAGCGGCCGGAATGCCAGGGCCTCGAATGATCATCGGACTGCGAATGCCGCCCTCCCAGACGCCGCCTTTGCCACCGGCCAAACCGTCGCGCGACCCTCGTTTGCCAACCTTGCCGCCACCCCCGCTACCATTGTCAGACATGTAAATCACAAACGTGTTGTCTGCCAGTCCGAGTCGGTCGATCGCGTCAACGACCATGCCGACTCCCGTGTCGAGATTCTCTGCGATCGCCGCACTGCCCACGCGTTTTTCGTCTACGCTACGGCCCATCTTCTGAGCGTATTTAGTAAGCGTTGTCTTCAGTGCATTCTGTGGTGCGTGCAACGCATGCCATGACATCTGAATGAAGAACGGTTTGTTTGCTCGCTTGTTCTTCTCCATAAAAGCCACGGCCCGCTTTGCCATGCCAAAGATGTCTGCGGGGTTTGGGTCGCCGTACTGGTGAGCGTACTCGTTGCCAATCTCACCATCGCCCTCGTCATATCCATGAGCGGCAGGGCCGCCGCCGTTAATATGCCATTTGCCGTAGTGAGCTGTCGCGTAGCCTGCCGACTGCAGGAGTTCACCAATGGTGATTTCCGATGCAGGGATCGATCGAATATTGCGGGGTTCGATCATCTTGTGACCCGTTTCCGCAGGGGCTGCCTTGGTCCAATGCATGGCTGCCGAACTTTTCCCTGTCTGCAGACTGATACGAGTAGGTGAACACACCGACGCAGGCGCGTAGGCTGCTGAGAACCGCATCCCCTGCGCAGCCAACTTTTCGAGATTCGGCGTGTCGACGATCGAACTCTTCGACCAATCAAGATCGGGGTGCATGGGAACAGAAAGCCCATTCCAAGCCTGGTCATCAGACATCATGAACACAATGTTGGGACGCTCTGACGCGTATGCAGCAGCGGAAACCATGAGTCCTAAGATCGCAATGTAGAAATGAATTTTCATTCTGCCTTTCCGTTGCTGCCGGAAGAACGCTTGCCTTGTCCACCTTTTCCTTGACCACCACGACGCTGCGAACTCTCTCCTCTTTGCTGACCGCCACGTCCCTTTGTTCCGCCCTGGCCACCACCGCCGCGAACCGTCAATTCCTGAGCATCAAGGATGCCGTCTTTGTTCACGTCCAGCTTCATCAAAGCTGCGACCGCACCCTCGATCTCTTTCGCCGACAAGGTGCCATCGCGATCGACGTCCAGCAATCGGAACAATCCACCACCGCCACCTTTACCACCGCCATTCCTTCCCTGTCCGCCGTTGCCGCCTCGGCGTTCACTTTGATCCTGCTGTTGCCCTCGCTTTTCATTCTCCTTCTTGCTCGTCTGAGCAAACGTGGGATTTGCAACCGACAGCAAAGCAATGATTGCCGCGAAAGAAATGAGATGTTTCATGGTTCGTCTCCATTGGGGAAAGTAGATTTGGTTATTTCGCTAACGCTCACGTGTTTCATCACGTGACAACGTTCCATCATTGTTTTTGTCAAAAGAACGCAGCAACGCAGGTAGACGTTCGATTTCATCTTTGGTGAGTTGTCCATCGTTGTTTTCATCAAGTCTCTGCATGATTGCGGCAGGTCTTGAGTTCGCGTCTCGCCCGGCATTGGATGATGGTGTCTCGCCCGATCGCCTGGCGGGCATTCCGGCATCAATGGAGTCGAGGTAGCTTGTGAGCTGGGCTGACAGCTCTCGCACTTTGTCGACGTGACTACCGGAAAGATCGTTGCGCTCGCGCAGGTCTCTCGCGAGATCAAACAGTAAATACCGCTGGTCCTCGTAGATTCGCACAAGCTTGTATTGGCCGGAAAGGATCGCTGATACCGGACCCAACGGATCTTTGTCGTAGTGTGGGAAGTGAAAGACGATTCCATCGCGTGAACGAGCAACTTTGCCAGAGGCTGGATCGGCAAGTACCTGCCGCAGGCTGCCGCCTTCGACTTGGTCAGACAGTCGTTCTGAAATACCAGCAAGGTCAGCGACTGTCGGCACGAGGTCCGCACCGGTGACTAACGCAGTTGAGTGCGAGCCGGCTTTGGCTAGAGGCCCACGAATGAACAGCGGAATTCGAATCCCACCATCCCATAAACCGCCTTTACCGCCTTGGAGTGGGCCATTGCGACCGGGCGTGCCATGGTCGGCGGTGTAGATCACATAGGTATTGTCAGCAATGTTCAGTTCGTCCAACGTCTCCAGCAACATGCCGATCGTAATATCCATGTCGAACGCTACGGCGGCGGCTCCAATGTTGCGTTCGTCCCTACCAAGCCCGAGCCGCAGCGTTTTATCAAACGTTTCCGGTTTCGCGTCGTCCTGAGAACGACCGCCGTAGTGCGAAAGTTGAAGATAGAATGGTTTTCTTGCAGCAACATTCCGCTTGATGAACGAAATCCCGCGTTCCGTCATGCCATACGCTTGCTTTGGGTTCGGGTTGCGAGAATTCTCAGGCCCACCATTGCTCGTCGCCCCATCGGACTCGTCGAATCCATGAACTTGCGGATCCACTTTACCAACATGCCACTTGCCAAAGTGTGCATTCGCGTATCCTGCTGTCTTCAACAGCTCCGCAATCGTTGTCACGTCTTGGGGCAGTTCGCTGACGACACGCGGCTCGATAAGAGCCTTGCCGGTGTCGCCGCCTGCGCCCGTAAAGGTCATCCTCAGGCGTGCGGGACTGAGTCCGGTGAAATAGGTTGCTCGCGAAGGCGTGCATCGCGGCGACGGCGCGTAGTAGTTCGAGAAGCGAATGCCTTCACGAGCAAGACGCTCCAGATTCGGAGTCGAGAAGGAACGGCTTTTCGATTCGGGCTCGTTTGGATCGAGCTGAACTGAAGTGCTTGCCCAGCCCTGACCTTCCCCTTGGATGAATACAAAATTGGGTGTTCCTGAACTTTCGTTTGCATCGCAGAGGGGAGAAGCAAAGAAGAAAACCAATAGAGAACAAAGTGTGCGTTTCATTGACCGGTGCTCCCCGTACCTTCTCCCGAAAGCACGTATGAAAAGCTCACATCGCCGTTGCGTCGGCTTGCGTCTTGAGCCGCTGGTAGATAAGCCCGTACGTAGTCCACACGAGCGGATTCGCCGTTGACGCGAATCCGAACATGGCCACTGCTGCCCTGTATTTCACCACCAAGGTATCCGTACTCGGCGGCGCTTTTTGTTCCGGAGCGTGGATGCCCAGGCTGTGGAACCAGTTGATAGACGATGCCGTCAAGATCTTGCTTAACAAACATGTGATCGTGCCCGTGGAAAACGACACTCACACCATGATCCGCCAGCATCTGATGAATGGGCTTTCCCCATCCCGGGCGATGTTGGTCAAATTCGTCCTTGCCGGAGGCACCTTTACCGCCCCATTCCCAGAACGGAGCGGCTTCTTTGCCGCCGCGCTGATTGCGGTCACTGCCTCCGACCAAGTGATGCAGAAACACAAACCGTAGTTTCGCATCGCTTTGCTCCAGCGACTGTTTCAACCACTTGTATTGATGCTCGCCGAGCGTCCAGTACCAGTTGTCGCTATTGCCGCCACGCGAGCGTGTGGTGGTGTAACGAAATGGGTCCAGCACAATGAATTGAGCATCACCCCACTCGAACTGGTAATAATTCTCTGGCAAACCAATTTCCCGCTCGGGCTGATCATTGCCCGTGAAGAAATCATTCGGAAAGGGGTTCGGCAGATAGCGTTTTCGTGTCGTCGTTGCCCAAAGATTCGATCCCCGGTTACCGGATTCGCCATCGTGGTTGCCCAAAGCGAAATACAGGGCAGCAGAATGGCAGAGATGCCCCAGGTAATATCGTTGAGCCAAGTACTGCGGCTCCGATAGTTCTGGCTTCACGTACTTGCCCGTCATGAAGGTGTCGCCGAGAGCAAAATGAAAGTCGGGTTGATCTGCCAGAGCGTTTCCTAACGTGCGGAGGTAGACTTCGCCGCTGGTGTTCTCGTCCAGATGAGAATCTGCCTGCACGGTGAAGACGAACGAGCTGTCTTTGCTTCGCTTCGTGTGAAATGAGAATGCGTTGCTCTGCTGATTACGTCCGCCGGCCTGATACATTACGCGATAGTAGTAACGCGTATTTTTCGTGAGCGAATCGATCACAAAGTCGAAAGGTTCACCTGCACGCAGGTTTTGAACTGCCGTTTTGTGAGATAGTCTGCCAGATTGCTCGCCGTAGCTTAGATACGCTTTGACATCACTGTGAAACAGAACGCGAACTGTCCCGCTGTTGTCGGTCAGTCGGCCGATGATGATATTGAAGGGATGGTCGGGAACCTGGTTCGCTGGTGGCGGTTCCGTGTAGCCGCCGAGTCTGCTGCCGCCGCCACGTCCGCCACTTGAATTCGACTTGCCTGAAACTTCAATGAGCGAAACCACACCGTCGTTGTCGGCATCCAGCTTGCGGATTGATGCGGCAGCAGATTTCAGTTCCGTTGAACTGACCGAACCATCGCCATCTGCATCGATCACCGTAACGATCGGGTCGATTCGTCCCTTCTGAGCAAGCGCCGTGGATTGCAACAGTATGCAATACGCGGCAAACACGGTCGCAGCTTTAAACACCGGATACCTCATCGTTGACTGTCCTTGTAGCGAATTCGTTTCCCGGGTTCGTGATGTGTCTCGTGCGAAAAAAAGTTCGACGGCAATGTCGGCTGATCCACCAACTCCAGCGTCACGCTTTTGGGCCCTCCTCGACCTCGCGGAAGTCCGTCGAGCAGCATCTTGTGAACCGCTCCAGTTTCAGCGTCAAACCAGACATGAACTTGCTTAGGACCGCGGACATCGTTTGATTTCCGAATGCCGTTGAGCTGCGAAAGCAACGTGCCATCGGTGCCAATCTCCGGGGCATCTGTAAGCTCAACTTCATATCCCACTTTCAACTGTGACAGGTTGGCGTGAATGTTAAGAAAGGGCATACCCTGCTGACTGCCCGGCATTCCACCGCGGAAGCGATTAAGATCCTCAGAGACATGCACAGGCCCGTCTTCGCGAAACGCCCAACTAATCTTGCCATCGCAACCGGACGTTCTTGTCTTACCTGTCTTCAGCATCACGATCATTACATATTCATCAGCACCGCGAACATGAATGGTTGCCCCATCAATTTGTTCGGGAGCTTCGCGATCCCACGCCTCTTGCGAGAGGTTCTTCGGGCGTTTATCCCGCGAATACTCTTCGACGACGCGAACTCTGTAGGTGTGATCGAATGGCTTTGCCGCTGCTTCCATTAATTTGTCAAGCGAAGCCATCGCCGCTGAAACACTGCGGTGCGGTCCGAACACAGAAAACATGACCATGACAGCAGCCGCGATCGCCAGAGCCGACGTCAAGATTGCTAGCCTGCGTCGACCATGCAGCACGCTCGTCGACGCAAGATTCAAAGAGCCATTCACAAATTCTACATCGATCCGCTGCATCACTGCGCCGATGCGTTCGGCCTCAGCGTCGTCACCGCTGCCGATATCTGTCAGCATGCCATGAATCAAAAGCGACTCAGCAATCGTCTCACTCGCTTCGCTTGAAGGCACATCGCTTTTGCTTGCAGGATTCTCATTCTCACCATCCAGCCAATCCGAAAGTAGATCGTCGATCCCATCGTTCATGATGTCGCCTCCGAAGCCGCCAATACGCCCTTCGTCTTCAAACACTCAGCCAACATCGCGCGGCCACGTTGGAGGCGCTTTTTGCAAGCTTCCAGCGTCAACTCGAATCGCTCAGCCACTTCCGCAGCGGACAGGCCATCAAAGTACCTGCCACCGATCACCGACCTATGCCGTTCGGGTAACGCATCGATGCATTCACGAAGAGCAGCCACCTTGTCGTCCCAAGTGTCACCCGCCAACAGGCTGATATTTTCAAAGTGGCGGTCCACCACCTGTAGCACCGAGTCGCTAAGCAGCAGGGGAGCCGCCTTCTGTTTTCGGTAGTGAGCCAGAACCAATCGTGAAGCGATTCCTCGCACCCAAGGCCCAAACGGACGGTCCAAATCGCATTCGTCGAGCCGCCGCCATGCAACGACGATCGTTTCCTGAAACAGGTCATCGACTGCGGCCTCATCGCGGACCAGACTACGCAGATAAACCATCAGCATCCGCGAATTTTCGCGGGCCAGTATCTCAAATGCTGTTCGTGCTTTCGTATCCAAAACAATGTCCAACTTGGAACTACCGATTTTGCCGACACCTTTACTGTCGCCAATGAACCATTAAGGGACAAAAATTTTGTAAAGAAAATAGATAATTGATAAAGAGCGTGAGAAATCGCTAAAGAATGTGAACGTTTGAATCGACTCGGAGGCTGAAACCGTAAACAACTGACCTCCCCCCATAGAATTGCACCATTGTGAGTGAGAGAATCTTGCTCGGGCGTACCGCTCGGAAAGGACTTTCAGAATGCCTCAGAAACGTCACACAGTGGATCCGATCGTTGCCAAGCTTCGTAAATCCGATGTGGAACTTGGTAAGGGCAAGAAGGTGCCAGAAATTTGCAAGTTGCTGGAAGTCGCCGTACAGACGTATTATCTAAAAACTACTTTCGGTTTCTCAAAAAAAACGCTATTCACGCAGTTTTTAAGCACGCAACGGAACGTAGTGGAACGAAAAGGAACCTGAACGGGGTGCCAAGGGTGCCGACTATTCGTTGCGATGCGGGATCACGTTTCCGTTGCCTCTCTTTGAGGTGAAAAGTCCCACGGTCCGCCCGCTCCAGTTCTGCCTGCCGCAGTTGTTCATGGAGCCTAGCTAGCCGCTCGTTTTGCCGGTCCGTCAAACGCTGCTGGTGTTCCTGAACCTTTGCCTGGTCAACTGGTCGTCGCATTGGGTCAACCTTGGTTGCTGACATGGCTTTGCTCGGATTGAGCGATATTCTGGACGCATGCCAAACATTGAATTGGCATGGAATATTTCCTAGCGTCTACGCATCGTCTGGCGTTTAACACAAAATCAAGGCTCTTGAGGTCGCCAACGGCTTGCTGAGTCAATCAGGCGAGTCGTTGGGGATGGTGTGGGGCCCTACTGCTCTCCCAGCGGCATCAGCGAGTGGGGACCCCGTTCTCTACGTTGGCGATCTAAGCCGCGAATTGGCAGTCAGTGACAAAGTTTTGCGAATCTCTCTTGATACAGAGCCAGACGTAGCAAACGCCGTGAATGACATGGAAAACATTGTCAGTTATCACAGGTTCAATCTTGGTCTGTGGGGTGACGGCAATTCTTTGTCCAAGGTCGTTATCGTGTAACACGCTGCAATTGCAGAAGACTTTCTCGTCACTTCGTTCGAGTTGCGGTGGTTAAAGAAAGAACGCAACTCGGGCGAAGATTTTCACAACAAATACTCATTCAAAAAGATCAAAAAATGCATCATAAGAACATGTTTAACCCTGATTACCGTGCAGCCCTCGCAAGCCTTCGCAGCGGTTTCAAGGAAGGCTCAGCAGTAACAGTTGCAAGATTGCAACGCTACTTTGATTGTTCTGCAAAAGACGCACGACAGATCGTCAATCTCGGGCGAGTCCAAGGATACCTAACAGCGACTGAAAACAAGGCAGTCTTTGCGATGAATGACGGTGAGAGCATTGATTGTTTCAGGGCAATGAATGAAGCATCAACGATGATGATGCTGAACCACATCAACAAACGACATCAGCAAGAACTCAATAAGTAGCGAGCTGGAAATGAACACTCTGCCGAAACTCAATGACCAAATAGCGAATCGATTTAAGATCGCATGTATTAGGCACACACGTGACTACTCTTCTTACCAAGTAGCCGGTGACGATTTTGTTGTGGCTGGCTGGAGTCCGAAGGAAAGCGACATGGTGGCTGCACGGTTGTTTCAGGCAACTCACGGAGCAGGCGTCAAAGCGGTTGGGATCGCAAGGAATGCAAAGCATGTTGCCGCAAGGATCAAGTCAAGCAATCCAGACAACACCAAGGCTGCAAGAAAAACATCGCACATCTGTTTGACGGCATGCTGAGGGACGTTAGCGTCATCCCCTAAACGATATTCTGCCTGGGAGTTAGCCGGTGGTTTTCACCAAGCAAGCCCGCGTAACACCCGTGTGTTGCTCCTCCTAATCCGAGCGAGCAGCAGTGCTCCGATTTCCCCGGGCTGCACACACTGCTCGGCTTCGAGGGCGATTCGACGTTTGTACTCCGCGGTAAAGCGACGACGGGACGCTTTCTGGACAACTTCAGGATCTTTTTCTAGATTTTTTCCGGCCTTCTCGGTCATGGAAACTCTCCGTGCCCTCAATTCTCAAAACAACTTCAAAGTTGTCGCACGTATGTTGGCAAAGACGGGCTGACTCGGCGAGGGGAGTCCATTAAAGTTTCTCTCATCCCCGAGACGATTCTCTCAACCCGATCACCGGATAAACAGCCATGGCAACTCTGTGTTACAACTGCAAGAGTAAAGTCAAGTGGCATGTTAGAGACTCGACTGCCGAAACGGCGAAGGTGAAGCAAGCCCTCGACACTTTTCTGAGTGGCCTCGGCGGAGGTATCTCATTGCCTCCGGACCCACCGAATATCGCGTATTTTTGCACCGCCTGCTGGTCCAAGCGGATGGGTTTTTCAGAGGCCCAAGTTACGGGCGGAGAGGCGCCCCCGGCTCAGACTCTGGCCGCAGACGATGGAATGAAATGCAAGGGGGTCTCCTTTGCTTCAACCCATAAAGCCTATTTCCGAGACAATGGAGAATTCCACATTGCTCGTGTCGCCTTCGTTTATTGCCATGAGTTGGTGCACTGGTATTCGCATAACCACATTGGTTTTCAGAACATGGGAAAAGGTTACTGGGGCGTCAACTGGGACGAAATGACAACTGACTACATTTCTGCCAATATCTTTCCAAAGCTGAAACAGGATGCTAACTACACGGATCTTACATTTTACAACAATGACTTCGTGAAGCTCCCGGAGCTGATGTGTCGAGGTTTCGTCAACTGCATTGGCACCGTGGGGTTTCGGAAACAAAAATGGGAAGCAGCGGTAGAAAAGGTCAAGGCACTGAACAGCCCCGAAGCAAACGCGTTATTGAAATCCTTGACGGAAAACGACTACCCGGGGATGGCGAAAGTCTGGTTGAGCTGGTACTTCACGGCTTCAGAAAAGCTGAAACCCTTCCTGGAATGTTTTGAAGATCTCAAGACTATGATCCTGAGCAATCAAATTGCTACCAAGACGTTAGAAAACGAGACGGAGTTTCAAGCAGCGTGCGCATCCGGTCTCAAGCGTCCAACTTGGTAGTGCTATTGTTGCTGGCCCAGCGAGGCGCTTGGTCCCATAGTCGAGATTGCGAAAAACGCGTTGGCCGCTCACTGACTTTGCCGCGAGTAACGCTGCGCGATCCCTTTACGCTTGTGATTCAAGGTCGGCTGTCTCGTCCGCTCGATCAATCACTCTTTTCTCTGCGTCATCTTTAACCGCTTGCAGTTTTGAGTTGAGGTCTCGGATTTGTTTGCAGCGATCTGTAGCACGTCCTGAAAAAATCCCCTGAACACCTATTCGTGGATGTAGTTGTAAGCACTGGCAAGACAGTTGTCGCTGACCACTTGCCTCAGGGTCTCTGTAAGTGCGTGGCTGTCTTGCCTATTCCATATGTC
>NHEN01000125.1 GCA_002172625.1 Verrucomicrobiaceae bacterium TMED86
AGCCCTGCCTCAAAAAAGGTATTTTCACCTGGGGTATTGGAGTAACTTCCATCGGTCATGCCACTCCCCGGAAAACTGGCGTTCGAGGCGGAAACTGCACTCGACACTAAATCACTCGAGCCCGCATTAATCAAATCCCCGCCCCCAACCTGTGACGAGAACGACAGCGCCGTAGACGACGAGCTTGCATTCTGAACGACCGCACCACTACAAACACCAACGGCAGTTGCAGAAATCAAAAAGAGGGATTTGATGGAAATTCGAATCATCAAGAACCGTGCGACACGTTGATAGTAAGCAAATCTTAGACAATTAAGCACGAAAAAACTCCATAACTGTATATGAGATACTTCTCGAAAGGACCCGCCATACCAAACAAAGAAGCCCCATTCCCTCAACTCCGCCCTTTCCCCTGCTGCCATCTCCAATCAAGCTCCAGCCAGCACCTGACTATTCCGTGAAGCTTTCTCCTGACCACCATCTCGCCTACTGCACCAACATCCATCCGGCCGAAACCTGGGCGGAAACCCTCCATGTTCTCAAAAACGATGTTTTGGCAGTCCGTGATCGCGTTTCGCCCGACAAGCCCTTCGCGATCGGCCTTCGACTTTCGGCTCAAGCCGCTGGCGAGTTACTTGAGGAAAACCATCTCGATGAATTCCAGATCTGGCTCGAGTCCGAAAACTGCTACATTTTTACCATCAATGGATTTCCCTACGGAGCCTTCCACGGAACCAGCGTGAAGGAAAAGGTCTACCAACCCGATTGGACCAAACTCGCCCGTCTCGTCTACACCGAGCAACTCTTCACCATCATTGATCGCCTTTGCCCAGCCGAATCCGGTGGATCGGTTTCCACCCTTCCCGGTTCCTTCAAAGAATTTGAAGCAGATGAAAAACTCATCTTCGAGAACCTCTACTCGCTCGCCCTCACCATCGAACACCTCTCGGCCAAATCTGGAAAAGACCTCCACCTCGGACTGGAACCCGAGCCTCTCGGTCATTTCGAAAACACCGAGGAAACGCTCGCCTTCTTCGAACGCTTTTTCTCATGGTGCGAAAGTAAGGACTACGATCAGGAGCCTATTCGCAAACACATCGGTATCAACTACGACACTTGTCACTTCGCCCTCGAATTTGATGACTGCCATCATTCCCTCAAAGCCCTCACTGCCGCGGGTCTTCGCATTTCCAAAATCCATCTCTCCAACGCCCTCTCTTTCGACCCGCGGAACGATGAGGCACTCTTGGCGATTCAACAATTCAACGAACCGACCTACCTTCACCAGGTCATCCTCAACACCGCCCCACTCACCCGCTTCAAGGACCTTCCGGAATTCACCGAGCCCACAACCGCCACCGAGGGACGGATTCATTTCCACGTCCCTCTCTATTCCGAACCCCTGGCCCCGCTTGGTTCAACCCTCGATCACGCGGAAGCTGCACTGAACTATCTTCAAGAGCACCCCAAAGCTTGTCCGCACCTAGAAATCGAGACCTACACCTGGGGAGTCCTTCCCGGACACCTTCAAAAACCTCTCACGGATCAAATCAGTTCCGAGTATCAGTGGGTCTTCGAAACCGTCCGCAAAAGATCTTCGTAAAGCGTATCGGTGAGAGGCGTCTCAACTCCAGCAGCCTTCGCTCTTCGCAAGGGCTCGCCCCAAATTGACTCAAGCTCCACTTCCCGTCCTTCCATGAAATCAATCATGCTCGACGGACGGTAGCTCCCCATCGGCCCGGTGATCTTGATCTGATCATCGATAAACTCCGCTGGGATCTCATAACCCAGTGCCCCCGCAACGCTTACCACTTCGGCCATGATTGCGCGCACCCGTTCTTCTCCTCCATCCTGCGCCAAAAGATCCCGCGTGGTAATCCCTCCTTCGGTAATACAAAGACCATTGAAGGGAATATTCCAGACCAACTTCCGCCACTGCACCAATTCCAAGACCGGCGCGCCCTGACAAGGGATCTTTGCCGCTTCAAAAATCTCCACCAATGCCTCCAATCGACCTGTCGATGCAGGCTGCACTTCCCCCATCACAATCAATCCCCCTCCCACGTGATGAATCACCCCGGGCTTTATCCGATTGATGCAAACAAAACACATTCCCCCAAAAACACGCTCCAGTCCAAACAACTCGCTCAACCGCTCCACATTCCCCATCCCATTCTGCAGAGTCAAAATAATCGTATCCTCGTGCAGCATTGGCCTGATCACCGCCTCAAAATAATCATTCGACGTCGCCTTCCACGCCACGATCACCACGTCCACTTTCCCGACCACCTTGGGAGAGCGAAAGCAATCAACCTCCGGCAAATTAAAGTCCCCGTGAATGCTCTCCACTTTAATTCCATTCCGGCTGACTTCGTCGAAGTCAGACCGCAAGAGAAAACGCACCTCATTCCCTGCCGCGACGAGACGTGCTCCGTAGTAACTCCCCACTGCACCCGCTCCGACAATGGCAAAGCTCTTCATCTCAGGAAGCTTTTAAAAAATTGAACGGGGCCGTTGCACTTCGCGGGACACCTTCACTGCCGTCGCGATGGTATTGCGATGAATCTTGGCCGTGTATTCCTGCTGCCGATTGTATCCCCCGCCATAAAGAATCGCGATCGGAATGCGATTCTTCATAAAGGCGCGTAGGATCACCTCGTCGCGACGCACGAAATCCTTGAGGTCCAACAACATCTGCCCCATGCGGTCGTTGCGATGGTTATCCGCTCCTGCAATCCAGATCACCAGGTCGGGCGAGAAGACATCGAGCGCTGCCGCAAGCGTGGTGAACAATTGCTTGAGATACATATCACCCTCCACATAACGCACGGTCTCGATATCCATCGAGCCATTCACCTTGCTATCCGGACGCCCCACGTGAATGGAGTAGGTAAAGACATTGGGATCATTTTCCAACACGCTGTTCGTCCCATTTCCCTGATGCGCATCGGTGTCCACCACCATGATCTTGATCCCTGGTCGCTGCACCTGCAGATCCCGAATCGCAATCGCGATATCGTTAAAAACATTGTATCCCTCGCCGTGGTTCCTGAAGGCGTGATGAGTCCCTCCCGCCAAGACCGCCGCAGCACCATCTTGGAGGGCGGCGTAGCAAGCCTGCCGCGTGGCCTCCACCTCGGTCGCACTCTTCGTGTAAAGCTTCGGAGTGACCGGAAGGCCCAATAAAACCTGCTCCTTGCGATCCAGCTGACCGTAGTAGATCTTGGAAAGATAATCGTTATCATGCACCCGGCGCATCACATGGGCATCCGCCGCCCGCACCTCGACAATCTCCTCCCCCTTGAGGACTCCGCCGTCGATCAGCATATTTTTGGAGACCTCATATTTCTCCATCGGAAAAGGGTGCCCTTCCGGAAGGTCTAAGTGAAAATCTGGTGAGTAAAAACAACGCATCTTGACGGCGCATACTCTCTCTTTCCGAGGCAGCGCCGGCAAGCCTAGACCTTAATTCCCTGAAAGACTGGAATTTCCCGCTCAAACTGCTAAACACCCGCCCTCTTGAGAACACCCGCCGTCATTTTAGCTTTGTTAATCATCGTCCCGACTTCCGCCCAGACGGGGCCAAAGGTGACCATCGTGCCGGCCCCTCCCAACCCGTTCCAGTACGAGAAGACCCTATACCACTGGAAGAAATTCATCACCGCCACGGTCTTCTGGATTGGCGAAAAGCCGACCCAAAACAATCCCACCCCCAATAACAAATCCTCTTGGGATCAAAACTGGCAACAAAACTACGGCGGCTACGACAATCCTGACCCGGCCTTCCGACGCGGCTATGTTCCAAAAGGCTTCACTCCCAAACTCAATCCATTCTACGTCGCCCTGCCCTACAACGACTGCATCAACCACAAGGCCCACAAACCGGAAGCCGCCCGCGCCATTCCCTGGTTTAAACACTACCGTCCCCGCCCTGGCCAAACAGTCTGCAAGGGACGGTGGGTCCAGATCGTCTCCAACAAGCGCGTCTGCTACGCCCAATGGGAGGACTGTGGCCCCTTCACCACCGACGACTGGGAATATGTTTTTGGAAATAAAAAGCCCAAGAACACCAAAAACCAAAATGCCGGCATCGACATCTCTCCCGCTGTCCGGGACTTCCTTCAGGTCGGCAACAAAGTGCAATGCCACTGGCGCTTCATCGAATTCTCGCAAGTCCCCCGCGGTCCTTGGTCGAAATACGGAACTAACAATCCCTTCGTTAACTACAAGGCCAACCCCGACCTTGTCGCCAAGGAGCGTTACCTTGATTATCTGCGCAAGAAAAAGCTAAGGGCATTCAGTCGTTAGAAATACGAAAGGACAGGTATCTCTACCTGCCCTTTCTTACCCCAACATGTCTAACAACATGTCTAACAACGTGAGGACGATAGCACTGTTTTGTTGAGCTAGTTAAAAATAAGATGTTCCAAATTCGTCACCTCTAAATCTCCTATCGTCGCCGACGGAATAAAAAGTAATTCAACCATCCCAAGGAGAACCACCGATGGCTCGGGGATGCCGGCACATCAATCGGAGTGGAATTCCCTATAAGTCAATCGTTACTGAAAAGAACCATGGCTGCGAAACTGAACGAGCTATTATCACCATCTACTGTCACCAATAAACTTGCGGTGGACCCCGAAGAAAATGACACTCCTCTCGCGCCGTTTTTTGCCACTACCGGTGCCACGCCAAGGATGGCATGGGATTCCCTACTTCGACCTATTTTTTGATCCCGGCAGAGGCCACGCTTCCTGTCGCGAAGCTATTGAAGAAACCAAAACCCGGCAACCCGAGTATTTGAGACCGCTGCAGAACCAGTGTTTTCAATAAGGATTATTGAGAAGGCACTGGCGGCACCAGTCATTACGGTGAAACATACGAGAAGGCCCGATTCTTTATTCATCTGTATGTTTTTATTTCACGATACTCAAAGGCAGGCGGCCTGAGGTCGGTCCGCTTGAGATAACCATCCCAATCTACCAGCTTTAATTCATCGCGAGGATTCCCCCGCCCCTTGATTCGACGATACCTCTCGTCTTCCGGACAGGTCACAAAGATGACCTCAAGCTCACAGGAAAATCGCTCGGCCAATTCATTAGGCCATTCCGCCTTTCTAATTTCAGAAGTAAACGGTCCCACCAGCACTACCGAGACATGAGGAAGATTCTCCGCCGCCGTTTGAAAAAGAGATTCGTAAACCGCCGTGCGAAATGCAGCGCGATACACCTCGGAATCCCTATCATTGGGATCAAATCCACCCAACACCATCCCCGCCCGCACCACCGGTTCAGTCACGGTATCGCTATCCAAAAAACAGGCCCTCTTCTCTGCCGCCAGCGACTTCCCGTAGGTGCTTTTACCAACACCCGCAGGACCACAGACGACGTAAAGCCGCGGCATTAATACTTTCCTTCCTTCTTCGGCTTCCCTTCCGTCAGGAATTTGGAAATCGTCTCACGCGCATGCTTGCGGCCCGCTTCGGCATCATATTCCCCCGCTTCCACTTGGGCTGCATAACCAAAATGCAGTGCATATAATTTCTTATCTTCCACCTTCGCTTTCAACCCAAAGCGATCTTTAGTGCGATAGACCTCATTCCACATCTCGCGAACTTCGGCCCAGTATGCTCCGGTCTTCTTTAAGGTCTCCTCTGCTGACATCAAGGACGGAGCGGTGATTCTCTCGTAACGATTCACGCCCAGCTCCTGACCCACGTATTTCGACAGCTTGCCATCCTTCGCAATCAGCTTCCGATTGTTCTGAAGATGCACCCAGCCTGTCGGGTTCACCGTAATCTCATGAACACACTCGAGTACGTTGTAGTCATCGCGCACCGAAAACTCCCGTCGTGGCAAAGGCCGCCAGGACGACTCGCTCGTCCAAACCGACATTCCGCCCTGATGGGACCATTTCCCGATCACCTCATAGCGCGGTGAATCATCCACCTGATAAACAGCCTGACTCCAAGCTCCCTTGACCGACTTGGGAGAGCGCTTCTTTCGCGCCCAAGTGTTTTCGCCTCGATAGGTGTGCAAGTCGGCGTCCTCGAAGGTCCAATCCTGCCGCCAATGCTTCATCACCATCGGTCCGGATTCCTTCCCGTCCTTGTCTTTGAAATACATCACCAAAGTGTGCTGCAGGCTGATGAATTTCTCCTCCTGCTTGATTACTTGCACGTGCTCCGTTCCCCATGAGAAATAAGGCTTGGGCGGTTGGTAGCCTTCAGCGAACCCCATCGTCTCGATAAAATCAAAACTAACCCGGTGGCTTCCCGTCATCGCCAGGATGGCCTGATGGTCTCTTTCCAGATCCCCGAGATCAGCTGACTGCAGTTTCTTCCAGTGAGCCGAAGCGTTCCCATCGAGCGTCACCTTGGTTCCCTTGGAGCTGCCGCCCCGGGGCTGCATCTTCTCCACCTCGGTGAATGGCCACGCAAAGACATGACCCTGCACTACTTTCTTTTCTTCGCTCTGGGCAAAGAGAACCAATCCGGCAAAAACGGCTAATCCACGCTTCATGCACGTATCATTTCGTATTTTTCGCGGAATGCAAACGAGGAGATCACTTCAATACCTCATCGAGCCATGCCAGCACCTTTTTCTGATACGCTCCGTCGTTCATCGCCAAGGCATTGTTACGCCTTCCTTTTTCGACTTTGAAGAAGGCCTTTGGCCCCTTGGCATTCTTAAATAAGATCTCTCCCCGCCCAATCGGCACCATATTGTCGTTCTGGCCATGCACAATCATGAGAGGCCCCGGACGTCCTTCAACATCCCTTCCCGGTCCAACTTTCCCTCGGATTTCCCATATCCCCCGGCATTCTTACCCTAAAGACGCTCCGTCAATAGTAAGAGCCGTTTTTGGAAATCGCCTTTTCCTCGGCAATAATTGCAGAGGAAAAGATGAGGAAGAGGAGAAATAAACGTATCGTTTTAGGGGAAGATAAACCGAACTCCCCAGGAGATCCATAACGGGATTGTGAAAAGTCCCACAATCGAGGTCGCCAGCACTACCTGCACCGCCACGCCCGGGCTTCCGCCATAGTGCCGCGCCACAAAGACCGGAGATACTGCCGCAGGCATCGTCGCCTGCACCAGAAGGACAAGCTTCAGTTCATGAAGCAGCGGAAGATACTTCGCCGCACACATGATCACCAACGGCATCACCACCAATCGCACCACCAGTCCCCCGATGCCGATTTTGGCCGAAAGACGCTCTTTCCCGATAAAATCATACATCGTCGCCCCGATCAGCATCAGTCCCATCGGGAAGGCACAGGCCCCCAGCCATCCCATCGCCTGACGGGTCACCGACCCGACAATGGGGCCATTCTCCAGATCAAAAAAACGCCACCCTTCCGTCGACGACAAGCCCACCCCCAAGATCACCGCCACGATCGGGCCATTGATGAGTAACTTGGGATTCCCAAACACCGAACCGGTCAGAATCATCACTCCGACCATCCAGATCGCGATCTCCACTCCAAGACTATGCACGAACATCACCCCCAGCACCCGTTCATCACCTCCCAGGACCGGAGCCAAAGCCAATAGAATCGGAATAGCGGTGTAACCGTAATTCTGCACCCCCGCCGAAACACAAAAGGTCCGCCGACCCGTCCCCGGCTTCAGACCCAGAATCGTCCCCGTCAAATAAGACAACAACATCCCGATCAACACCAGGCCACACCCCAGCCCAACACCCCAAGCCAGGACCGAACTCTGACGCACCAGGTCATTCCCCAAGGTCTTATCCAAAATGAGACAAGGATAGAGACAGTGAATCACCATCTTCAGCAAGCCCTTCTCCATATCCTCCGTCAAGACTTTGAACCCCCGCAAAGCCATCCCCACCCCCACCAAAAGATAGATGGGCAGCACCGCTTTAAGAACCACCGCGAATTCCACAGCCCTTCTCTGACTGCATTCCTGATAAACTGCAAGCCTCAGACTTTCGCACGTCCAATTAAGCTTCCTACTCCAGCAACAGTGATCAGCTCTCACTGAGGTCTCCAATACTGTGCCGACAAGCACGATATAGTCGTCACCAAATTTCTAACAAGGAATCAGGTGAAAACACACAGACCGTCTGGTTTGCCAAACGACGAAAGAAAAAATAGGCCCGCGAACTCCTTACTCTCAAACTACCAAAAGGCCGCTGAACTCAATGAGTATCAGCGGCCTTTTGGCAACCCGTAGGGGGATCGAACCCCTATTGCCAGAATGAAAATCTGGAGTCCTAACCATTAGACGAACGGGTCAATGTCATTTCGGACGCGCGGGAAGTATAATCGCAGCGCACTTGAGGCAAGAAGGTTTTTCCTTTTTTTTAGACCTCGCCGGGCTCTCCCATCCCTTCTAAACCTCCGACATGCCGCAAATCCCACGATTTGAAGAAATCGACTATCAGCAAACCCCTCTCGGTGACCTTATTCTAAGGAAACGCACCGTGCTCTCGCTGGAGAACAAGGAAATTTACGAGATCATCCTCGGGAACTCCTTCCTGATGTCCTCCCTCTTCACCGTGGTCGAGCAGGAACTCTCCTATCTCGGGATCGCCGCCGTAGAAAAAGCCTTCCCTGGCGAGAAGCTCGACATCGTGGTGGGCGGTCTCGGACTGGGCTACACCGCCCGGGCGGCTCTGGAGCACGATTCCGTGGGCTCCCTCCGCATCGTCGATTACCTCAAACCGGTCATCGAATGGCACGAAAAGGAACTCGTCCCCCTCGGCAAAGGCCTCAACGACGACACGCGCTGTAGTTACGTCCTTGGTGACTTTTTTCAACTCTCACTCAACGAAGGATACTCGTCCGAAATCGAGCAATTCCACGCCGTCCTCCTCGATATCGACCATTCCCCCGCCCATCTCCTCACACAGGACAACGCCGAATTCTACTCCACCGAAGGACTTCGCAAATTCGCCGAAAAAATCAAACCCGGCGGCGTCTTCGGCCTCTGGTCCGACGACCCACCCGAGGAATCATTCATGGCCTCGCTCAACGAAGTCTTCGAAAGCTGCAGCTCCCACATCGTCCCCTTCCATAATCCCATCCAGGACGAAGACTTTGAGAGCACGGTTTACGTAGCCACGAAAGCCCGATAGCCTCCGGCATGGCAAAAATCGGCGACCTCGTCACCCTCCCCATTCTCACGGAAGCTCCCATCGGCGCCTTCCTTGATGGCGGCGATCTCGGCGAAATCCTCCTCCCGCGCAACGAACGCCTCACCGACTCCAGCGACAAGGCCACCGTCTTCATTCACAACGACTCCGAAGACCGCCCCATCGCCACCGAAAAAACGCCCAAGGTCCTGCCCGGACAGTTCGGCGCACTCACTGTCCTCGCCAGCAGTAGGCTCGGCGCCTTCCTCGACTGGGGACTCGCCAAAGACCTCCTCCTTCCCTTCAGCGAACAACGCAGCCTTCCCAAAGTCGGCCAACCCGTCGTGGTCCACGTTTATCTCGACACCAAAACCGACCGCCTCGTCGCCTCGCAACGCATCTCAAAATACTTCCCCACCGACTATCCGCCCTACTCCGCGGGAGATGAAGTAGACGTTCTCCTCTTTGGAAAAACCGAAATGGGCTACAAGGCCATCGTCGATGGAAAATACTCCGGTCTTCTTTTCGCCAACCAGGTTTTCCAAGAGCTCTTTTACGCCGACAAAGTGAAAGCCTACGTCTCCGAAGTCCGACGCGACGGAAAAATCGACCTCTCGCTCTACGCACCCGGCCTCGGAAAAATCGACGACCTTGAATCCCACCTCGAAAAAGAACTCGCGAGCCGTGGCGGCTTCTGGGCCCTCAGCGACCGCAGTCCCGCCGATCAAATCAACCGCGAACTCGGCGTCAGCAAAAAGATGTTCAAGAAGGCCCTTGGCTCCCTCTACAAACAACGAAAAATCACATTCGAAGATGACGGCATTCGCTGGGTGGACTTGAAATGAAAACGCGCTAAACTCCCCCCACCAATACGATGAGCAAACTTGCCGCCCTCCCGTCTGTCGAAAAACTCGCCGCCGCCCTCGCCTCGGACGTCTCGCTTCCCCGCCCCCTCATTAATCTCTTCGTGCGTCGCGAAATCGACCGCTACCGCCAGCTCCTTCTCGCCGACGAAGAACATAGCCGCGAAGAAATCGAAGCCTCCACCAAAAAGGGCCTCCGCGAATTCGCCAGCTCCCGCCTCCAACCCGTCATCAACGCCACCGGTGTCCTCATTCACACCAATCTCGGACGCTCTCCCCTCGGACCCCGTGCCGCCACTGCCCTCCAGCAAATCGCGACCGGCTATTCCAACCTCGAATTCGACCTCCCATCCGGCGCGCGAGGAAAACGTGCCGGTTATCTCGAAACAGCCCTCGCCTGTCTCCTCGAAACCCAAGCCGCCACTGCTGTCAACAATTGCGCCGCCGCTCTCGTTCTCACGCTTCGCACTTTAGTCGAGGAAGGCAAAAACGAAGTCATCGTCTCTCGCTCCGAGCTCGTGGAAATCGGCGGAGGCTTCCGTATTCCCGAAATCCTCGAAACCTCCGGAGCCAAACTTGTGGAAGTCGGCGCGACCAACAAAACGCACCTCCACGATTACGAAAACGCAATCACTCCGCAAACCGCGCTCATCTTAAAAGTCCACCGTTCCAATTTCTACATCGATGGATTCATCGGCGAACCCGAGATCCCAGAGATCGCCAAACTCGCCCACGACAACGGTCTCCCTCTCGTCGAAGACCTCGGCTCCGGCGCTATGATGGACACCGACAAACTGGCCCCCATCGAACACGAGCCGACTCCGCAGGAATGTCTGAAGCGCGGAATCGACCTCGTTATCTTCTCCGGCGACAAACTCCTCGGAGGCCCGCAATCCGGCATCATCGGAGGCCGCGCCGATATGGTCGCCAAGATTAAGAAGGAACCCTTCTTCCGCGCGGTGCGATGCGACAAGCTCATCCTCACCACGCTTCAGGAATCGATTGATCAATACCTCGAAACCAAAGCCGATCCCACTCAAAGCGACGTTCCCGTCCTTACTTTCCTGCGGACCGAAATCGAAGCGCTCAAAATACGCGCAGAAAAGATCATTGCGAATCTCCCCGGTGAACACGCCGAGATTTCGATCGAAAACACCACCGCCCGCCCCGGCGGAGGCACCATGCCGCGTAGTGAATTCCCGTCCATCGCGATCAAGATCGTCCCTAAGAACCAATCCGTCCCCAAACTCGCCCGGAAGCTCCGAAATGGTGGCACCGCAGTCGTCGGCTACACCACCGACGACGCCCTCCTCCTAGACCTCCGCACCATTTTCCCTGAATCCGATGAACTAGTGATCGAGGCCCTTTCCGCAACTCTCATCAACTAAACTTTGCGGTGATGAAATGTCTTCTCGCCCTTCTCTTCACCCTTCCTCTTCTTGCTGAAGATGCCATCACCCGTGTCGCGGCCGGTTCTTGTTACAATCCAAAGCGCGACACCCTCGGAGTCTGGAAAGTACTCGCCCAGGAAAAGCCCCAACTCTTCCTCTTCATGGGCGACAACATCTACGGCGACACCGAAGACATGGATCTTCTCAAAAAGAAGTGGTCCGCCCTCACCTCACGACCCGACTACATCGCCTTTAAGAAGCAGACTCCTATCCTCGCCACCTGGGACGACCACGATTACGGCAGGAACGATGCCGGCACCGAGTACCCTAAAAAGAAAAAATCCCAAGCGATCTTCCGTGAAGTCTTCGGCCTCCCGCAGACCGGCGTCGAAGGAGTCTATCATTCCAAGATCACGGGCCCCGAAGGACAACGCCTGCAGGTCATCCTCCTCGATACCCGCTACCACCGAACCAAGCCCAAGAAAGCGCGATCAGGAGATCCCAACTCTACCATTCTGGGAGCCGAACAATGGAAGTGGTTCGCCGCAGAACTCAAAAAGCCAGCTGATCTCCGCCTCATCGTCTCATCCATTCAGGTCATCTCCTACGAACACCGATTCGAAAAGTGGGCAAACTTCCCCAACGAGCGAGCCCGCTTCCTCAACCTTCTCAAGAGCTCAAATCCCGGACCCACCATTCTCTTGAGTGGCGACCGCCATCTCGCCGAGATCTGTAAAATCAGCAAAGCGGAATCCGGACTCCCCTTTGATCTCTACGACTTTACCACCAGCGGCATGACCCACGCTGGCTCCAACGACAAAGGGTGTCGTCTCAGGATCCCCGGCTCCTACACCAAGAAAGAAAACTACGGAATCCTCAACATCGACTGGAGCGGGCAGAAGCCCAAGGTCTCAATGCATGTCAAAAGCGTCAAGACCGGCCAAGCTCTCCACACCACTGTAGCCGACTTCTCAAAGTAATTCCATCTGATCGTCTTCCGAGGCAAAACGCACTCCCACCCCAAGAAGTCTCACCGGCTTGCCTTCCCCTCGACTCCACGCCAAGCGCAGGAGATCTTCATAAACCGATTCCTCCATCTCACTCCCCGCCGTTTCGGCAGTTGTTTGCGTGAAGTCATCGAACTTTAACTTCACAACACGGGACTTCACGTCCTGATCCGACTTCCGCAGGACCGATTCCTCGACCTCAACGCGAAGCTTTCTTAAGACATTCATCAGCCAGTCGAGGTCGTCGATATTCTCCGAGAAGGTCCGCTCCTTGGATAAAGATTTCCGCGTGCGATCAATCGAAACTTCTCGATCATCTCTCCCGCGACTGCGTTCAAAAAGCTCAAGCCCCCAACGTCCCAACTTCTCGGCCAATTCGATCTTGGAAAATCGTTGTAGATCTCCGCAGGTCGACACCGACAACTTGGCCAATGTCTCCTGCCCTTTCTTCCCAACGCCATTGAGCTTGGCAACCGGTAGCCCGCGCATAAAGCCATCCACTTCCTCCGGTTTCACCTCAAGCTGCCCGTTCGGCTTGTTCCAATCGCTGGCAATTTTCGCGATCAGCTTATTCGGCGCAATCCCGGCGGACGCTGTTAGCTTGGTCTCTTCATAAATCCGCTCCCGGATCTCCTGCGCTAAGGCTGCCCCGGATTCCTTGCGATGACTCAAATCCAAATACGCTTCATCCAAAGAGAGCGGTTCGACGAGATCGGTGTATCTCCCAAAAATTGCCCTCACCTGATTCGAAGCCTCGCGGTAGGCATCAAATCGAACCGGAGTCAGAATAATCTCCGGACACAATTGTTTCGCTTTAAAAACCGGCATCGCGGAATGGCACCCAAACTTCCGAGCTTCGTAATTCGCCGTAGTCAGCACTCCCCGCCCCGAACTTCCACCCACTCCCACCGGCTTCCCCTCCAGCGAGGGATCATCGCGCACCTCAATCGCTGCATAAAAGCAGTCCATATCGATGTGAACGATCTTGCGAGTCATGACGTGGCAGCGCTCAAAGTGCCCAGTATGGGTATTTCAAGCGCCATGCCATCACTCTAGTCGAGGCGAGGCGCTTGAAAAGCGCCACCACAATTAAACATCAAAGAAGTCGTCACCAAAGGCGCCGGACTTCTGAAGATAGTAGTCGTAGCCGCCGGAGTATTTCTTGACCTCTCCGTCGGCGACGTGCCAGGTGTGCTCGGCGAGAGAGCGAATGAAGTGCACGTCGTGGGAGATGAAAACAAGCGTTCCTTCATATTGCTTCAAGGCAGAGACCAAGGCCTCAATCGAGGTCATATCAAGGTGAGTCGTCGGCTCATCCATCAAAAGAAGGTTCGGAGGATCCACGAGGAATTTCACCAGCGAAAGCCTGCTCTTCTCTCCCCCGGACAGAATTCCGACTCGCTTTTGCACATCGTCCTTCTTGAAGAGGAATGATCCCAAAATGGACCGAGCTTCGTTCTCACGCATCCCGCCACCCGCATCAACCACTTCTTCAAGAACGCTGTTGTTCTCGTTAAGAGTCGCGGCACGGTGCTGGGAGAAGTAACCAATCTTGGTCGTTGTCCCGACGTTGCGCTTTCCGGCATCGCCCTTCTCAATGCCCGCGAGCATTTTCATGAGAGTCGATTTACCTGATCCGTTTGGCCCGACGAGAACGATACGATCACCCCGCTCGATAAAGACATCGAGATTGGTGTAGAGAACATTGTCGTCGTAGGCCTTGCTGACATTCTCAAG
>NHEN01000126.1 GCA_002172625.1 Verrucomicrobiaceae bacterium TMED86
CACACTTGCCGTCCGAATCCGGCGTGAGACGCAGGCGGTTGACATTGCCGGGCAGGGGAATATCCGCAAAATCATTCACGATCCTAGCATCGCCAAGTAGACCGAGTTCATACCCTGCGAGGTCAAAGTCCTCGTAGCAGATTCGCCCGATGGTCGGTGTCACGACAGTTGTGGTGAATTGCCCGGTGACACTACCCGCCGGGCTGGTGGCGGTCATGGTGTAGGTCGTATCGAAGGTTGGCATTACGCTTATCGATCCGGTTGCCGTCACCGTCCCGATCCCCTGATCAATGGAGACGTTAGCCGCCCCGCTGGTTGCCCAGGTCAGGACGAGCGGTTCGTCGGAGACGAGAAATGGAGCGTCGCCAATGAACTGCGAAATCACCGGCAGCAGCGAACTGGCATCCGGCACCGGGATCGGGGGCGTTGTCGCGCCGCGGGGCAGACCCGCATAGACAGCGATATCTTCGCCAGGGTTGGCGCGGTTCCTGGTGACGTTGTCGACCAGGCTCCAGTTCGCGCCATCGTTGCTGCCCTCCAACGACCAGGAGACCGGGTCGCGCGACGGTTCGTCGTTCGCCGTCGTCCAGCGATAGGCGGTGATGTTGGTCTGATTGCCGAAATCGAACACGAGCCCCTCCTTGTTGAAGTCGAGCCACTTTGTTCCGGGATCGCCGTCGATGACCTTGCTGACACCCTCGCCGGCCGGGCTGTTCCCGCCCGGATTGCTCACGGTGACTGGTGCGATCTGGATCACGCCGTTGAAAAATTCAAACTCCGCGAGTTGGATGCTATTGGCATCATCAAATCCGGGGAGCTCCTCGGCGAGCCGCGCAGGCGTGAAGCGCAGGAAACGGAAATTCGCCGAGCCCTGGGCCACGGTGCGCACAAGCAGAGTCACATTGACTTCCCGTCCCGCGCCATTGGCGGCGGTCAGGGTATATTTCGAATCGGTATCGGCCGCGGGGGAGACTGCGATGCTGCCGCTGTCACCGGAAATGGAACCGAAGTTGGCGATCTCGAGGGAGGTCGCCGCGGTGGTGTCCCAGCCAAGGTTTGTCGTTTCCCCATTCACGAGGATCTGGGGAGAGGGAGAGAATTGGGTAATGACGGGCGGTGGGATCGCCGGTATTGCCGGGATCGGGATGGGCTGGGTGTAGGCCTTGCGTGCAGAGGGCGTGAAATGGTTGAAGTCTTCTCGGTAGTCATCCTGCCGCACCGTGATGGCCTCGATGATCGACCAGGCCGCCTGGCCGTCGCTGCCTTCTAAAATCCACGCCACCGGATCGCGTTCCGGAAAATCATTCGCCGTCCTGAAGCGATAACGGTCGATGGTGACCGCTGATCCGAAGTCGAAGATCACGCAGCCCTTGTTGAAGTCGAGCCACTTGGTGGCGGCGTCAGCGTCGATCAGTTTTTCCGGTCCTTCTCCGCCCGGGTTGGCGCCGCCGGGATTGCTCGCTTCAATTGGAACCCGCTCGGTCAAACCTTCGAAAAATTGGAAGTCAGCGATCTGGATGCTGTCGGCGGACGCGATTTCAGGAAGGTCTCCCTTCAGGCGCACAGGCGTGAAGCGCACGTAGCGGAAAGTCGCCGATCCCTGCGCGACCGAACGCACGGTGGTGGACCGCGTCACCATGCCGTTCTCGTTGCCCGCGGTGAAGGTATAGGTCGTGTCGCTGCCGGCTGGCGGCGAGATGGTTCTGGTGCCAAGATTTGTCGGGTTCAAGCCTCCAACTCCCTGATCGATTGAGGACGAATCAGCACTCTGCACATTGTAGTCGAGTCCGGTCGTGTCGCCATCGACCACGATCTGCGGATTGGGTGAGAAATTGAAAATGAGTGGCAGGTAGGGGACGCTGACCTGACCTGCTAGTTTGATTGTTCCCGAGGCCCCAAAGGTGACGGTCGCAGCTCCGGCCTGCACCTCTGTCGTGGATCCCACGCCGAGGAATACCACAATGTCGTAGACCGAATTTTGCTCGTTGGAGAGATCGGCGCGATAGTTGGAAGCCACGTTGCCGATTCCTGATCCTTTTGCGTAGACCGGGTTTGCCGCGAAATCCTGGTTCACATTCTCGTTGACGAAAGTGCTGCTCAACAGGCCGCTGAGGACGCCGCCATTGATGGCGAGTTCGTGGCGCGCGGCGGAGAAATCTCCGGCGCCCGGGACATTGTCGACTGACCCGGGAGGCGCGATTGTGTTGACTCTCCCCGAGAGAACGTTCGAATTAAAAGAGTAGCTACCGGGATTAATTAAGAGGGTGCTGTTGCCGGCGAGAGTGATCGGGGTGCCCGATATGGCACCGCCGGTGAAGGTCAACTGCGAGACCACTCCGTTCACAGGATCGATCTGCAGCGTCGCCTCCACCGTGCCGCTAAGATCAGTGGTGTCATTGCCGGTCTCGAACTCCGGAATCGCCAGCGAGATCGCCAGTGTGTTCACGTTCGGCTCGTCGACCAGGCTCAGGGTCGTCGAGACGACACCTGCAAGCGAATGCTGGATCATCCACGGGTAGACCAAACCGGCAATGAGGAGTTTGACAGGAAAGCGTTTCATTTGAGGGGGCGACTTCCGATTAGATCAGGGATCGCCGGTCGGGTGACAGTCAAAAATACGATGCCCCATCTGTAATAGAGGTGCTGGTCGGAAGTCCAACGACTCTCTCGGAGGAAGAAAAACCCTCTTTGAAAAGCAGCAACCCCACCATCAACACCTGCCACCGAATCCCTGAAATATTGAGAGCCGCCTGCGGTGGGGATTTGGGGCGAGAGTCAGTGGCAGATACTGATGTCGGGGATAGCTGCCAACAAGGGGCGCTTTGGTCCGGAGTAGGAGGGGAGAGGCAATGCCCTTGTCGGGGAGGCGGATCTGACAATACTTTGCCCCGTGAAGGACTATATCCAACTGGACCAAACCAGTCTGCCCGATGGAAACTTGCTCGCCCTGTACCAGCAGGGCGGGGATTTAATTCTGGAATACAACGACTTGGTGTTGATGAGCACGAACCTGACATGGTCCGAACAGATGCTCGCGGATTTGGGCTGTATCGATCTGGTGGAAGGGGCGGCGACCCGGCCTGAGCACCCACGGGTTCTGATTGGCGGCTTGGGGATGGGATTCACCCTCAAGCGGGTACTGGAGTTGGTGGGCTCGCCGGCCACCGTCGATGTTGCGGAATTGATGAATCGGGTCATCGAATGGAACCGCACCTACTTGGTTGAGCATAATGGTGCCTTGCTCGACGACCCGCGAACAAATGTCATTCTGGCCGATCTCTTCGACTGTCTCGGAGATGGTGACACCTACGATGCGATCCTGATCGATATCGACGACACGCCCGATGCGGTGATTACCGAGGATAATGTTAACCTCTATACGCCAGCTTTTATGGTGCTGCTGCGGGAATCGCTGAACCCGGGCGGCTGTCTGGCTTATTGGATGGCGATCCCATCGCCGAGACTTGAAATGGCGCTGAAAAAAGCCGGCTTCAATTTGGAAGAGCATCCGATGCCATCTCACAAGGATGATGAAGAGATGCCACACCGGATTTATGTGGCCCGTCTGAATTCGCCGTCGCAAGAAGATCGTTGATGAGATCCTCCGGCGGCCGAAGTGATCTTATCAAACCCGAATTTGCCTGACCTCATAGCAGGATTTTTCTTTTTAGGTGGATTCCTCGAATGTCATCGTGTTCATCTCGAGGGTTCATGGAAATAGGCCTGCTGAACGTCTCGATGCTCCAAAGAGATCTCGGGATGGCCATCATCCTCTGACGAATACCCGCATAGTTTCCCAGTGTTGACGTGAGTTGGAGTGGTGTCATTACTGGAACAGATCAACGAAAGAAGAAATGACCTCCTATTTAGCTCAACTGAAAGTCGCGCTCAGAACCTGTGGTGTGTTGGTGGCAGGAAGCATTGGACTCCAGGCTCTGGAAGTGCCGGAAGGGTTTGGGCAATTAAAGAACGAGCCTAAGCTTATTGACGGAGGGATTGATGAGATGGGCCGGGAGTATTCCTATTTTGGGCAAGTGGCAAGCGATCGAAAATTGATTCTGACTGCGAGTAATGGCTTCTTTTCCAAGGGCGTGTGTGTTGCCAAAGGAGAGTCAGACCTGCCGAAAGTTGGGGACGAGCAGTTGATTAAACCTAACTACGACTACTTGGATTGGAAGCGAACCGAAGGGTCTTTACGTTGGCACATTTTGGTGCGGAATCCGGGAAAGGTGCATTTCAATGCGCACTTGCAGGTCGTGGCAGAAGGGGCGGATCTAGAAGTGAATTTTGCAGGTCAAACGAAGAAGGTGAAAACTTCCCGGTCGGATCCGGCTCAAGCGCAACCCTGGAATTTGACCTTTGATGTGAAGAAGCCGGGCGAGTATCTTTTTTCGCTGAAGGCGACCAAGCTTGGACAGGCAAAGGGGGTGGGATATCTTCATCATGTGGATGCCTATGGGCCGGCTATTGAGGGTGCCAATCTTCTCCGGGTGCGTTGGCGACCGGCCGCCGCTCACGGCTCATACGATACCGGAAAGGTGCGCGATGCAACGCTTCTCGTCTTTACCACCCGAAGCATGGCGGATGTTTCCAGTTACTCTCCGATTACCACTCCCTTCGGTTACTACGGAACGACCTTTGGAAATGATCGGAAAAGTGGTGGGAGTTTTAACTTCTCGATGTGGGGGAAGAAGGGGGCGTCAAGGGATTTGAAATTGATGCCTCACCTTTTGGGTGTGGGGTCGCCGGAAGGTGAGTTTAGTGGGTTTGGGCACGAGGGATCCGGCGTGAAGCCGCGGGGTTGGGTCCCGATGCCCGACCGGCCGGAGTTGGTGGTTCAGGCGCTGAGAGTTGTCCCGGGCAAGAATTACGATAGCTACTACGGATATTATTTCGATCATCCGACGAAGGCGTGGAAGTTCTTTGGAGCGGGAAACAAATGGCATGGCGGGAAGCCCAAACAACATTTGAAGCTTGGTTCGTTTTGCGAGGTTCCCGGTCCTCCGCAGGTTGAGCGGACCGGAGATATGTATCGTGAGGTGAGGCGGCGGCTTTGGGCGTTTGATGAGGGGAAGTGGGTGTTTCTGGAGCGCTATCAACCGGGTGGGAAAGGAAGTTCCGGAAAGATATTGGCGAACAAAAGTTGGTATACGACCAAGGGTGGGGAGTATGCCATGGGGTGCGGAGGAATTCGTCTCTACCGGCATAGGGCCTCACAAGTTTCCGCGGGAGGAGGTGCGCTTGAATTACCCTATTTTTTGGCAAGTGCCTCGATTGACAATATCTTCAAGATGCCCATTCAATACGGGAAGATCGAGGTAAGCAAGCTGACCTCGAACAGTGCCGTGATTGAAATTAATATTCCAAAGGGCGGAGATCTGAAAGCGGGCTCGGTTTATTACGGGACTTCTGATGCCTTGACCTTTGCTCCGCGGAAGCTTCATGGCACCGAGAAGAATTCCGATCTTAGTAAGGCCGTGAACAGCTTGGTTTGGAAAGAAGTCGCGAAAGTTCCAAAGCCCCGGTCAGGGATCAATCGGGTCGAAATCACGAAACTCAAACCTGGAACGGTTTACTACTATCGCGTCCTGATGGAAAATGGCGGTAGTCGGATTTGGAATGATAAGACGCTGACCTTTGAGACGCTGAAGTAGACCAATCCCGGCTGGAGAGCGCCCCAACTTCAAATCCCCGGAATTTTATCTTTGCGGGCCCGCTAATGAAGACTAAAGCCTTCACCAAAAGGTTCGCCAAACCCGGTGTCTTTCCCGAATAAATCGGAGTTATCGAAATTCAATTCAAAACCCATGGCTCAAACACCTCCTCCTTCGTTAAAAATACACATCAATGGTTGGTCGCTTCTCGATGAGGCCGATCCCGCGACTGAGTCGGGCCTGCGGATGCAGCTCTCGGCCATCAAGGAAGCCGGATTCCAGAGCTATTGCTGGAGTCCCGATAACCCGAAGCTGAAAGAATTACTCCAAGAGTATGAGTTGCGTTTCGGCGGTGCTTTTGACGCAGCCAGGCCGGAGAAATTTTCCCCGGCAATTGCCGCGATCATGGCCATTGATCATGGTCCGATCAATTGTCAGTTGGGTGACGACGACACGCCGGTCGAAGAGGCCATTGAGCTCTCCCTCAAGCTGATGGCGGAAGCTGCGAAACAAAATGCCCCGGTGCATCTGGAGGTCCACCGTGACACCTGTACCGAGACGCCTGAAAAAACTGCCGCGATCATCGAAGGCTTCAAAGCCAACACCGGAGAAGATCCTTTGATGAACTTCGACTTCTCCCACCCCGCCGTGGTGAAACACATGATGGCGAAAGATTACATCCCGCGGCTTCTCACACCCGAGATTGTGCCCGTTTTTCAGAAAGCCACACTTTGGCATATTCGTCCCTTCAACGCTCAACACTGTCAGGTGCCGATCACCGATGGGCAGGGCAATTTTTCTCCTGAGTATCTGGCGTGCCGTCCCTTTGTCAGGCAGGCGCTCAGGTATTGGTTGCAGGGTCCCCGCCCAACGAACGAGCTTTGGGTCATGCCGGAGATTGGCACTTCTCATGAATACAAATTGAGCTGCTTCCCGAACATCTGGGAGGACACGGTCGCCTTGGGTAAGGATATCCAAAAGATCTGGGATGAAGAGCTGGCCCTCTGACCGGGTGGACCGTTGCTGTTGGTTCGCGGGCCCGCCTTGCCGGGACTCGCGGCTCTTCATCGGGGATGAGCGGATTCAAAGCAGGGGGCAGACCTTGACAGGATTTCAGCTCGTTTCGAATTCAGTTGTCGGATGATTATTTTTAGAAGAAACCTTAAGCCTATTTTTTAATGAACTTCCCTGACTTAGCCAAGCTCCTTGAAGCCCGGATTACCGTGATTGCCGATCATGAATTCCGTGACCGGGATCCCGGGGCCCACCTTGAAGCCCTCAAGAGTGTGAGCGAAGCGATCGTGTCCTGGCACGAAGAACATCGAAGCGAGATCGATGGGAACCTCGATCACTTCCTCACCGGAGCCAGTTATCAAAAGGCCCTTCTCTATCTTGAGACTGGGACACGGCGGCCGTGCGGGGAGTAAGGTGGGGCCGCCTTCACGTTCCTCATTAACTGGAACCTCTCCGGGGTTTCCGGAATAATTAGTCCGGTAAATTTTAAATTCCGGTAAATTTACCAGCCTGCCGAGAGGCGGCTGGCAAAAAAGACGGGATTAATGAGAGTGAAATAGATGAAATCTCAGGGTAATATCGGGCGTATCGCTGCCGCCTTTATGTCCCACAGATCGTTGATTTTTATCCCGCTGCTTTTCAGCTCTGCCATCGGAGATCTGCGGAGTGATCTTGAGCCGTTTTTGGAAAGTCATTGTTACGATTGTCACGATGATATCGATGCCGAGGGAGATCTGAATCTCCTGGATCTGAAATTTGATCCATCAAGCCCTCAAGATC
The DNA here is from genome assembly GCA_002172625.1 of Verrucomicrobiaceae bacterium TMED86. GTDB lineage: Bacteria > Verrucomicrobiota > Verrucomicrobiia > Verrucomicrobiales > Akkermansiaceae > SW10. The sequence goes on from NHEN01000126.1 coordinate 7,449, forward strand.
TCAAGATCTGGGAGGAGGTCTTTCATCGTGTTGAATTGGGCGAAATGCCGCCCAAGAAGAAGGATCGTCCTGAAGCGGGGGAGATGAAGAGGTTTCTTGGTTCTCTGGAGAAGCCTCTGACTGACGCGGCGCGGCGTGATCTGGACGAGCAGGGACGGGTGCATGGGCGTCGACTGACCCGGGAGGAGTATGAAAACTCGCTGCACGACCTATTGGGAATCGACGTGCCCCTGAAGGACCATTTGACCGCGGACCAAGAAGAGGGATTTGAAAACACCTCATCTCATCAGCAGATGTCGCATTTCCATTTGGACAGTTATTTGCGTGCGGCTGATGTGGCGCTGGGTGAAGCCTTCAAAAGGGCCGTGAACGGGGATGCGACTTACAAGAAGGTTTATGCACCAAAGATCCTGACGACCAGGAGAAGGGGAGACGGGAATTATCGCGGACCGGAATTTCGTAACGGCAAGGCAATATCCTGGACGATGACTTTGCAGTTTGTGGGAAGGATGTATCCCACCCGCGTGCCGGCTGATGGTTGGTATCGGGTGACGATTGCGGATGTCGATGCGGTGAATCCAAAGGCGGATGGGACGGTCTGGGGTGTCCTGCAGTCGAGCTCGGGCTCATCCGCGGAACCCTTGCTCTATCCGGTGGGATTGATTGAGGCAACCAAGAATCCAACGACCAGGACATACGAGGCATGGATTCGAAAAGGGCATTGCCTTATTTTAAAACCGGATATCGGCGGAGCGAAAAATGCTCGAATTTCCAGGGGCGGAAATCTGGTCTACAATGGGCAGGATTTGGAGAAGAAGGGATTTCAGGGGATTCGTTTTGGTGAGATCACGGTTGAGCGAATTTATCCTCATGCGACTCGATGGGAGCTCCGGGACAAGCTCTTTCCGGGGCTGAACTATAAGGAGCTTAAGGCTCCTGGGTTCGATCACGAGGCGGCGTTCAAACGCTTGATATCGAATTTCGCTTGGCGAGCCTTCCGTGGGCAAAGCAATGAAGAAAGGATCAAACCCTATCTGGCGCTGGCCAAGCGGACATTCGCGGAAAAGAAGGATTTCGTTCAGGCCTTGCGGTCCGCATATCATGCCATTCTATGTTCACCGTATTTCCTGACCTTTGTCGAGAAGCCGGGGGATTTAAGCGGTCAGGCTTTAGCCTCTCGTCTGAGCTATTTGTTGTGGAAGTCCTTACCGGATGACCAATTACTCAAGCTGGCAGCGGGGAAGAAATTGCACGACCCCAAGGTGCTCTCGGCCCAGATCGAG